>JBEBHT010000063.1:0-14504 GCA_040081135.1 Lacibacter sp.
TTACTAAGATTGTTATAGAATTATGATAATTCGTTACACTTATGTGATTTTCACAATGATTTTGCAATCTTTTCCATGATATGATGACTTTCACCAAACTTGCACAACACATCACAATGGCTGCGCAGTTCAGAAAACAAAATATACTTAATCCTTACATTGTTTTGCTTAATTGCAGGACGGGATAATTGCAGACAAACGTCCTTTTCCCGTTTATCAGGCACAATTAAATAAAAAACTTCATCCCCATCCGCAATCGTATAACTTAAATCCGTTAACCGCAGAATACCGGAATAAATACTCGTACTTTTTTCCACTTCAAACGCAGCAATCACGTTACTGCTGTTTTTCTGAAACCACAATACATCTATCAGTTTCACCGTATTCAATGTATCTTTATCCAGGTTAATATCAGGAAATTTCTGCAGACTGATAAATGAAAAGCTGTTACAGGAATGCGATTTTGACCGGTCATTGGATGCTGCAATTACATCATACCCTAATGCATTCCCGATCTTCAGTAAATGATACTGCATTTCACTATGCAAGTTTTCTTCTTCTTTTTCCTGCTGTACATTTTCCTGTCGCTTCTCAGTTAATCTTTCTATTTTCTTACGTTCGGTTTCTGATAAATATTCATCTCCGCCCAGTAATAATTTCTGTGTTCCTATTTCAAATAATAACCCGGAAATAGCACCTAGGTCTGATGATAAATCAGAACGGTACTGGTTGTTCGTATCGATCAATACTTCTCTTAATTTCAAATATTCACTCCAGCTGCCCAGCTTCTTTTTGTCTTTGAATAAAAAATTAAACCCATTGATAATCGCTGTATTGAATGGTGGAATAATGGTAGGATGTAAAAAATATAGTATACTCGCAACTGCAGGCCCAAGCCCCTTAATTTTTAAACTGTCAAGCCTGATGATTTCTTTTAGCAGCTGAGCTTCTGATTTTGCATTTAAACAGTTTTCAAGGAATTGACCAAAAGCCTTTTTATTGCTTTCGTTCTCATAAATATCCGGTATCCGCAGTTTCGGTTTCCAGTAAAAAGGATGCGAAGCACCTTCAAATACCTGTTTCTGTTCCGTGATACATGTAAGCACAAACTCTAACGAAGAGCCCTTAAAATCGTTTGGAAATTTTTGATTCTTAATATCATCAACTACCTGCATCACACCCCTTCTGATAGAACGGAATGCTTTCAGCCTTTCTTCATTGTTAATGACCCAGGTATTGTAAACGGATTGTTGATCTTCTTTGTATTGCTGAATAATTTTAGAAAGATTGCTGTTCATGGATGCGAAATATAGCATCCAAAATACATCATTTACAGCAATCCTTTTTTCTTACAAATATGACTTTGAAAAAATTTTAAAAAAAAATGCCCTATTCTTCTACCAACAAGTTTAAGAAAATCGCTGAAAATGCGTTTAATCGCAGGTTGTAAGATAGTTAAGGTACTGATAGCTCATATTAGACAAGCTGTTTTATGAATTACTGATTCTAACCTGTTTATATCAACTTTTCCGTACAGAAATTATATAGTCAAATTTTCAACTAGTCCTTTCATTACATTTCAGTGTTTTAATAATTATCCTGGCAAAAAATTGAAAAATAGCAATCACAATAAGTTCACCTCTATGAAATTTTATCAAAAAAAGCTATCTTTCGAATACTGATACACCGGGCTAACAAAAAACACAAAAGATGGAAGAAAACAATAACCTTACATCCGGTCATCTTAATAATGCAGATACCATAGCTTATCTCATTACTGGCTATATACGCAGCACACTTTCAGACAGTGAAAGAGATCAACTGGATGAATGGGTAACTGCTGATGAAAAAAACATGGAACTTTTTGCCCGGCTCACAGCTCCGGAGCAACTCGACGAATCACTGAAACTTTTCAATTCATTTAATAGCCAGGCTGCTATAGAAAGCATCAAAAGGAAAATGAATGAAAGTTTGAAAACAGAAACCCGTCCTTCATTACTTCGTCGTTTAATTCCTTTTTCAATTGCTGCCTCTCTTATTCTCATTACAACTGTTTTCATAATCTATCAAAAGAATAAACCAATTGATAAACCCCACATAATTGTCGAAAAACCAGATCTTCAGCCGGGTGGTAATAAGGCCTTACTTACATTATCCGATGGCAAACAGGTTGTGCTGGATTCATCGGGTACAAAAAAACTGCAGGTTGGTTACCTGGAGATCAGCAATGACAACGGACGCCTTATCTATCCCCCTTCTTCAGGAGGGGGAAATGGCGCTGAAGTTTACAATACATTATCAACCCCAAAAGGTGGCCAGTATAAACTCACTCTTCCTGATGGTTCATTGGTTTGGCTCAATGCATCCAGCAGTATAACATATCCCATCGCATTCAATTCAACAGAAAGGAAAGTGAAGGTAACTGGTGAAGTATATTTTGAAGTAAGCAGGGATAAAGCAAAGCCATTTATAATAAGCTTTACCCCTCAGGAGAATACGCATTTACAAAACGGTGAAGTGGAAGTACTCGGTACAAAGTTCAATATCAATTCATATAAAGAAGAAGCACAGTCAAAAGTAACATTACTCGAAGGCTCAGTCAAAGTCTCACAACTCACCACACACGAATCACGCATAGTGAAACCGGGCCAACAGGTTACATTTACTGCCAACGGCCAGTTTTTAACGACCAACTCCAATACAGAAGAAGCTATCGCCTGGAAAAATGGCTGGTTCGAATTTCAGAATGAAACAATTGAAAACATCATGCACCAGGTAAGCCGCTGGTATAATGTTGAGGTAAAATATGAAGGGAAAGTCAACTACCATTTCAAAGCTACCATTGAACGAAATCTTCCCGTTTCTCATCTCCTTTATTTACTCGAACAAACGGGCAATGTCCATTTTGAAATAAAAGACAACACAATAATCGTAAAACCTTAAACCCATCGCCTATGATTGAATAAATCAGGCCAAAAAAAACCGCCTCGTTAGCGGACGAAGCGGTCTATGTGGCCAATCAATAAATACAATCTGTTCGGACTGTTCTCCCCTTTCGGGAATATTTATTAACTAAACCATTTCAAAGATATGGATTTCAAATTTTTATATACCATCCATCCGGATATTGTACAGTTAAACACCTTCCTGTATATGAACCGGTTACAGAATTCGTCTGCGAAGGATAAAAATTCTCTCGTTAAAATACGCCTGTACATAAAGCTGCTGATCATGCTTTTGGTTCTTTTTTGCTGTCAGGCCTCAGCAAAAAATCAAAGCATTACACTTTCTCTGCAAAATACTTCATTAGAAAAAGTATTCAGTGAAATTAAGAAGCAAACGCAGTATCGTTTCATATATACAGAAGAAGAGCTTCAATACAGTAAACCCGTTTCAATTTCAGTTAAGGACTCTAAAATTGAAGAAGTTTTATCAATTTGTTTCCGGGACCAGCCATTCAGTTACAAGTTTGCCGGTATTTACATTATTGTTAAAATAAAACAGGATGCAGAAATAAAGTACAGTTCTGCTGTTGATATCACAGGTAGAATTACAAATGAAAAAGATGAACCACTGCCCGGTGCAACAATTACAGTACAGAATTTAGAAAGGTCAGTAATCACAAATGAAAATGGAGAGTTCTCATTGACAAATCTTCCCGAAGGATCTATTTTAATAATAACGAATGTTGGATATGAACCGTTTCAATATAAGATTACAGGGAAATCAAATATCAGTATTAAATTAAAACCCGTTATTAATGAACTCGATGAAGTCACCATAAAACTCAATACAGGTTATCAGCAAATTCCTAAAGAAAGAGTAACAGGTTCTTTTACTTTCATTGACAGTAAAAAATTTAACCAGCAGGTTAGTACAGGAATCATTGGCCGTCTCGAAGCAGTTACAAATGGCTTATATGTTGACAGGTCAACAACTTCACCTGGTCTCAGAATAAGAGGGCTAAGCACAATCAGGGGACCGAAATCACCATTGATCATAGTAGACAACTTTCCTTTTGAAGGTGATATAGAGAATCTGAATCCAAATGATGTCGAGAATATCACAATTCTGAAGGATGCAGCTGCTGCTTCAATATGGGGAACAAAAGCAGGTAATGGTGTGATTGTAATCACAATGAAGAAAGGAAGATACAATCAACCAATCACAACAGAATTCAATATAAATACCTCTTTCGTAAATAAACCTGACCTCTGGTATCAAAAACAGGCATCTGCAAGTGATTATATTGATGCTGAAATTTTTCTTTTCAGTAAAGGCTTTCGCTTTGCAGACACAAACAATGTTTCCCGCCCTCCTTTTTCCCCGGTATATGAATTGCTTTTTAAAAAGAGAAATGGAACATTGTCAGCCGACATAGCAGATGCAAAGATTAATCAGCTCAGAAATAATGATGTCAGAAATGAATTCAGCAAACTCTTTTATCAGGCAGCCATTAACCAGCAATATGCATTCACTACAACGGGCGGCACCGGTAATCATTCATGGCTTATCTCTGCAGGTGTTGACAGAAACATGGATAATCTCAATGCAAAGTATAACAGGGCTACTGCAAGGCTGCAGAACAGATTCCGTCTTTTCAAAACTGTTGAGTTCACTGCTGGAATCACATATTCTGAAACAAATTCCGCCAGTGGCAGACCAGGTATAGGCACTGTTACAACAAACAATGGCCTTTACCCTTATGCCGGTTTTGAAAATGACAATGGCGATCCTCTGCCCCTGGCAAAGCTTCACAGGCTCCCATATATCGACACCGTTGCTGCCGGGAAATTGCTTGACTGGAAATACTATCCCTCAGAAGATTACAAACATGTAAGAACAAACAGAAATATTCAAAATCTGCTATTCAATATTGGCCTTGATTACAAAATAGTAAAGGGACTTTCGCTGAATTTGCTCTATCAGTTGGAAAGAGAAGAATCAAAAACAAAGTCACTATCTGATTTACAGAGTTACTATGCAAGAGATCTGATAAATACGTTTACTCAGATTAATAATGCTACGGGTCAGGTTACATATAAAATTCCTGTGGGCGGTGTTTATGATCTTACAAACAATTCACTGTCTGGTAATAATTTCAGGCTTGGTCTCAATTATTCCAAAGAATGGACCAACCACAACTTAACAATTATTGCAGGAAATGAAATCCGTGAAAGAAAATTGGTAACTGGAGGATATAGAACTTATGGCTATAATGAAGACCCTCAAACATCAGCTAAAGTTGACAACATTAATACTTACCCTTCTTATATTACAGGAACTGCGATGCTTATACCTGACTATAGCGGCGGTTCTTTTTCGTTAAGTAATATCAGGTATGTTTCATTTTATGGCAATGGCTCATACACATTCAGAAAAAAATATTCCTTCTCAATAAGTGGCCGTAAAGATGCATCAAATCAGTTTGGTGTAAGTACAAATAATAAATGGACACCATTATGGTCAATCGGCTCAGCCTATAGACTTTCCAGTGAAGATTTCTATAAATTAAATTTCCTGCCCTTAATCAATCTTCGAGTTTCTTATGGCTTCAGCGGAAACGTAAATCCCAGCAGATTTGGCAGTACAACGACGGGTTTCTTTTTAACCTCTCCATTCACTCAATCTCCTATATACTCATTTTCTTCTTTTTATGATCCTGAATTGCGATGGGAAAAAGTTGGGATCACAAATTACGGTCTTGACTTTGCAACAAAAAAAGACAGGTTAAAAGGTAGCATTGAATTCTACATCAAAAATGCAATTGATTTGTTTGGTACTGTACCAATTGATTATACTTCAGGTATAGGAACAACAGTAGAAAAAAATGTGGCTGCAATCAGGGCTCAGGGTTTCGACATTGAGCTTCAGGCCTTGATCATAAACAGAAAGTTGAAATGGACAACTGACCTTAACCTGAACGCCAACCGGGATAGAGTAACAAAATACTATCTCAATTCAGTCAGGGGAAGTTTTTATGTTGGCAAGCGTAATAATATAACTGGCTTGGAAGGAAAGCCTGTTTACTCTCTTTTCTCCTACCATTGGGCAGGTCTTGATCCAAATACCGGCGATCCGCAGGGAGCCTTGAAAGGCAATATAATGAAGGATTATTCTCAGTTAACAGGAAATAATATGCTGATAACAGATTTAGTGTACCATGGATCAGTTCTGCCAAAAATATTCGGATCCTGGGGGCACACCATAAGCTGGAAAAATATTTCCTTAACGGCAAGGTTACTTTACAAATTTGGTCATTACTTCAGAAGACCGGGTATTGAATACACAACTTTGACAACTTCAGTTTTTCAGCATAGTGATCTTGCCTTAAGATGGAGAAATCCTGGTGATGAGAAATTCACCTCCGTACCATCAATGCCCTATCCAAATAGTTCAAACAGGGATGCATTTTATTTGAACTCAGAGATAATGGTCGAAAAAGCAGACCATATCAGGCTGCAATTTGTTTCAGTGAATTATTCTATTCAAAAACTGAAATGGAAATCGCTTGCCGTTAAAAAAATCGATCTCTACTTCAATACAAATAATCTGGGCTTAATATGGACGGCAAATAAGAAAGGCATTGACCCTGAATATTTAAGCGACATCCCCCCGTCTCTCAGTTTTGCAGCTGGGATAAGGACCACATTCTAAAACAGTTAAAGACAAATGACATGAAACAAACGAATAAATACGCATTAATCTATTGCTTACTCTTATTGGCATTTTCTGTTTGTACTAATACTGGATGTAAAAAAATTTTGGATGAGAAACCATTCAGTAGTCTTGATATTCCTGATAAGCTTCCCGAACTGCAGGGGCTTATGGACAAATACAACACACTAAATATTAACGACCCATGCCCTGATGAAATCAGTGCAGATGACTACTATTTAACATTCACAGATTGGTCATCTCAAATTGAACAGCACAGAAGACTATATACTTGGGAAAAGGATAATCTTTTTACAAACCAATCATTCGACTGGTCAGCTCCTTATACTTCCATCTATTATGCAAATACTGTTTTGGAAGCTATTGAGAAAATCCCCAAAACTCCTGCCAATACTATTGAATGGAATAATATCAAAGGCCAGGCATTATTCTGGAGAGCTAAGAATTTGATGCAGGTGGCTACTATATGGGCAGCAGCTTATAACAAATCGACAGCAGTTGCAGAACAGGGGATTCCCATTCGCTTAACAACTGACTTTAATTCAATTTCTTCCAGGGCTACAATCGAACAATCCTATCAGAGAATCATTGATGATTTGAAAAGTTCGATTTCATTACTCCCGATTACTCCGAAGCATGTTATGCGTCCTTCGAGTCCGGGTGCAGCAGGATTTTTGGCAAGAACTTATTTGTCGATGCGTATGTATGATAGCTGTTTAAAGTATGCAGATATTTCACTCAGTTATTACAGCACATTAATAAATTATAACAGCTCAGCATTTATCAACCCATCTGGCAATTTTCCTTTCATACAGTATAATCCTGAAGTAATTTTTTATTCAATTGTGAATACTCCTTCCATCTTGCTTAATTCAAGAGCAAAAATTGATTCGGGCTTATATCAACAATATGAATCAAATGATCTTAGAAAATCCCTCTTCTTCAGAAATAACAATAATGGCAGCTTTGGTTATAAGGGGAGTTACAGTGGAGGTAATGGATTATTTACAGGCATCTCAACAGATGAACTTTTCTTAATGAGAGCAGAAGCAAATGCAAGGCTGGGAAAAATACCTGAAGCCATGAATGATCTCAACACATTAATGATTACAAGATGGAAAACAGGCACATTTATTCCTTTTTCAGTTTTAGATCAGACTTCAGCAATCAATACAATTTTGACAGAAAGAAGAAAAGAATTATTAATGCGTAACCTTCGTTGGATGGATATTAAACGGCTCAACAAAGAAGGCTTTAGTATAAATTTGAAAAGAAAGCTGAACGATCAGTTGTACACATTAGAATCGAACTCTTTGAAATTTATTCTTCCAATCCCCGACGACATAATTGCATTAACAGGGATTCAGCAAAATCCAAGATAAACAGTGGGGAGGTTTTAAATCCTCCCCACCGTTTTAAAACCAAATTATCAAAGGGTCTTCCTTGTAGTTGCTGCTGCAAGTATTGCTGATGGATTACCCGAATTGGCAAGAATAAATGCCTCCAGGTCATCCTGTGGGCCTCCCGGTGATGCGTTATCAGGCACTGAAATTGCACAGGGTACATTTCCGCTGTCTCCACATCCGCTTTCAGAGCCAGACGACTGATATGAACCGGGATCAGTAATATCTCCTGTATCATCTCCGGTAAAATACCAGATAGAGTTTACAGCAGTGCTCTTCTTTTCAGGTTGCATTTTGCTGTAAGCAAAACTTGCAAGGGCAACAATGATTACGGCCATTGCCAAAAAATACTTCTTCATAAACGTAAAATTTAATAATGAAAGGTTACCTACTCTTTTACAGGTTTTCGGTTTTCTCCCTGCCGCTTTCCATGGCCTTGGTTAACGGGTTTGTATTGCAATAACAAAGTTGATATATGATGTTGGTGTTAAATGTCATTGGTTATAATTCAAATTAAGTGTCTTCATATGACACTGAAGTATGTAGTTGATGATAAGTATTTTTCATTTCCTGAATTGCAACTCTAAGTTCCAACATTCAGGATCTGCTTTCCAAATTTATCAGTTTCGGTTTCGGGAGTAATTATATCGGATTCGGGATACTCATTGTAAATCAATGATCTTACTGCTTTTTCTTTCCCGGTGTTGTTCCGAATTTTTCACGGTATGCAAAAATCAAATCAGCAGGGCGCCAGCCTGTTTCTGCAGCAGCTTCCTTTACAAACAAACCCTGTTCAAGAAGTGTAATTGCTTTTTTCAAACGCTCATTTCGCAGGTATTCATAAGGACCGGCACGGTAAACCATTCTAAACACTTTCTTAAACCGGTATTCATTCATCCATACTTTTTTGGCCAGCTCTGGTACTAATAAATGTTTGGATATATCTTCTTTGATAATACTCGCTGCCTGCTGCACCTTCTCCAGTTCACTTTTGTTATAGGATGTTTCAAAAGGATCAACAGAACTTATCCTAACAAAGAATTTAAACAATAGGTCTCTGACTCTTGAATCAAAGTAATCCTTCCGCCATTCATCCATGTAGGAACATTTCAGTATACTCTGCACGTATTCCAATGTTTCATGATCTGCCCATGCCGGTGTATTGGGCAATTGAGTATCTGCTTCTTCCAGTTGAATATACTGATGCACAAATGGGAAAATTGGAAGCAGCTCATCAATAAATTGCTGCGAAAACCAGATGGTGAACGTTTGGATAATCTTATTAATATCAGGGTCCGTAGTTATTGTTTCAAAAGGAGCCTTTACTAACCACCATTGATTTTCAAAAAGATGAACCCGTTTATATACATTGAATTCCTGCTGCAGGTTTCCGTTAAGAAGAATCAACGAATCAACACCTGTATTATATCCATTGCTTTGAAAGAGAAACCGTTCTTCGAATTCAGCAACTTGATACCTGATTCTGTACTCAGGTGTACTGAATTCCTGGATGCAGATTGCACCAAATTCGCCTGTACAGGACTGTACATTTCCACCCGGCAATCTTACTCCGGGGAAATTAACAGGCAAGTCATCCTTCCAGGTCAACGTAGAATGGGTGAGTGTTCGCAAAGGTTGGTTCATTTTAGCCCATAAATAGCTGTCTCTAATATAAGCTAAATAGGCAAAATATAGAAACCCCGGCTCAATGTTCAACCGCTGTTAATTTGCTTTTCCGTCTATTTCAAAAAAAATTGTTTCCAGCTTGCCGAAATAAACGCTCAAACTCTTTTCCAGTCTGCATTTTCCTCGCCTTGTACAAGCCCTTCAAGGTTTCTGAATAAAAAAAACTGCGCCTTTTGTACTCATCAAAACAATACAAATGGCAGTAAATATCATCACCAGGGAAGACCTGAATGAATTCAGGGAACAATTACTACTGGAAATTAAAAAACTTTTATCTGGTCAGCCGCCAGCAACCAAAAAGTGGTTGCGTTCTTATGAAGTAAAAAAAATGCTCAACATCTCTCCGGGAACCTTGCAAAATATGCGGGTCAACGGTTCACTCCATCCCAAAAAAATTGGTGGCATCCACTTCTACGACTACGACGAAATCTGCAAACTCCTTACTCCTGAGAACAAGACCATTCGGCAATGACTTCTGAACTCTTATTGGTCACCCACAACTTTCCCTCAATCATTAAATATCAGCTATGCACCAGCATCACAGCCCTTACTGCGGCCGCAGCCACACAAAAAAGAAAAATCAATCTAAACCAAAACTCCCATTGATCGAACGTAAAAAAAGATCTGCTTTGAAGCGACTAAAAAAAATATTCCCTGCCTGGAAATATCATTTTCAAATGGGAAAGGCAACAAGTATTTACCAGCATTCTGTTTCAGAAAATTAAAACAGGAAAACATGAATTACATTAAACATCTGAATGCTTTTTTTACAATTATCAGGAACGACAATCGTCTCACTACTTCTCATATAAGCCTGTACCTGGCACTTTTCCAATACTGGAACTTCAACCGTTTTCAAAATCCCTTTACAGTTTACAGGGAAAATATTATGCAGCTCTCAAAAATCGGTTCCAGGAACACCTACCACAAATGCATCCGGGAATTACACCAGGCAAGGTATATAGCCTACCATCCGGCGCCAACAAAATTCCTGCCGGTGAAGATCAGTATACTGCCACTTCAAAATAACGACCATGACGATAACAATACCGCTATGCAGCTTGATATCTTCGGTATTAAAAAAGAGCCCGGCACTATACCGGAATTGAACAATGACAGTACTGATTTTGATACCGTACCAGTCCCAAAAGAAAGACAGAATATAAAACCAAACAGTATAAAACAGAGAGAAACACCCGCTCACACAATTTTTGATAGAAATAAAAAAATACAGGAAGCAGTAAACGATTTGGCGCAGGATTCAAAACCGGTACCACAGCTGAAAGAAATTGAATCCTACTTCGCTGAAAAAAATTATACCGCCGCCGAAGCAAGAAAGTTCTTCCATCACTACAAAGCAATCGGCTGGAAAATACAGGGGCACACTCCTATTGAAGATTGGAAAGCACTGGTTGAAAAATGGATGGAAAACGCAAAGCACTGGCCTGCAGCAACACAACAGGAACAACTTCCCAGGACAGAAAACGAAATCAATAAACTTTATAATTCTTATTGTTCAGGTGAAAAGATCTTTCTCCAATTAAAATCAGAACATTTCGATCAATTGAATTTAATCCTTGCGGAAGAAACAATACTGCAGGCCCGTACAGAGCGAATCAATCAGCTTGCAGGAAGCAATCAATATTCCTTTAGTCAGCTCTGGCAAGCTTATTTGACAAATGATCCAGCTAATCAATTGGTAATAGCCGACAGCCCCAACATCATAACATTAGCAAAGAGAATAACAGTGATAAAACATTTTTACCAACTCCGGCAAGCCGGAAAAACAACCCTTGATTAAACATGCAGACAATCAACATTACAGACCTCAGAAATTACAATGCCAAACTTATACTGGAATATTTAAACATTCAACATGGATTGTCATTTGAAATAGTCATTCCCAAAGAAAGTGTTGATCCTGATGACAGCAACTTTTCAATCTTCTGGCAATATTACTGTGCATCATACGCAGGTCAGTTACTCTTTAACAATGCCAAAAGCTTTGCATACAATGTCCCATGTCCACAAAAACAAACTGATTTCCGGTTTCAAATTGAAGTTGAAAACAGGAACTCCCTTTCACATGCATTGGCTTTTATTATTGCCGGTTATTTCACTGACGGTTCAACTATGCTGCGGTTTAATGAACAGGCATCAAAATACTTTGACGATTCCTTTACCGGCAAAACCGACTCGGCCTGTTGGGGATTGCTATATATCGCTAACCAATTTTTATGCAAATAGCTCACATTCATTAATTTTTAAAAATTAACACATGAACATCAAAAATTACACATCCTCAATCGAAGCCTCCCGTTCCATGGCACGCATCGAAGAACTTCTCGTTGAAATCGGCGCAACCAACATCAACAAACAATACGAAAACAAAATCTGCACCGGCATCACCTTTCTCTTATACGATCTTCAGTTACAGCAAACACTCCCCTTTCATCTCAAAGCCCAGGTAGAGGAATGTTTCAATGTACTCTGGAAAGATGTCAAGCGTCCACGTCCCGACACCAAAGACCTGCTCAAAAAGCAAGCCGCCAAAACCGCCTGGAAAATCCTCTTTGACCTTACAGAACTTCAATGCAGTATGGTATTACTTGGACAAGCCTCACCACTGCAGATGTTCCTTTCCTCGGTATATGACACTAAAAACAACGAAACCTTTTACGACAAAGTCACCAGCGGCAAAATGAAATTATTACCACAATAATAATAATTTGCATATCCACTAACATAGGTAATATTAACAATGTCCACCATTACATTAATAGCAACCGGTCACAAAGAAAATGGTTTGTGCAACTCGCAGGAGCTATTCAAATTAATTGAACAAATAAAACCTGAGGTAATTTTTGAAGAAATCCCTCCAGGAAAATTTGAAGCAGTATATGGAGGAACTCGTCAGGAATCTTTAGAAGTAAAAACCATCAAGACATATTTACAAAAATATCCGGATGTTCATCACTATCCGGTCGACCTGGATATTGAGCAAGCAACTGAGAAACAAATCAGGCAAGAAGTTGATGGAATGTCTTTCATATTCAATCATTATAGTCCCGAGTATAATGATCTATCTAATCAAATATCATATTTATCCGAAATTTACGGTTTCTCATTTCTTAATAGTGATCGATGCAGTGAACTAATATTGCGAAAAAAGTTTCTGGAAAAGCAAATATTGGATACATTAAAAACAGACAACACTCAAAAGACTCTAAACCACGAGGAACTCGATCTTGCATATAAACTTTGGATTGGCCAAATTGATGATAGAGAAAATGCGATGCTAAGAAACATTTACAGCTGTATGGAACAAAAGAAATATCACAAGGCACTATTTCTTGTGGGAGCGGCACATAGAAAACCAATACAGCAAAAAATACAGGAGTACGAATTGACAGAAAAATTCAAATTGAACTGGATATTCTATAGTTAGAACAGGTCCTAGCATCCGTCCCATTCATGTATGCCCCCAAAACAACGAAACCTTTTACGACAAAGTCACCAGCGGCAAATTGAAACTCTTATCAGGATATTACTTGTATTATATTATTTTTAAGCTATCTCAATGAATCGGACAATAATTCTTAACCTGCAAGAAAAATGAAATTTGCATTGTTTGATGGTAATAGAATTGAAGCTACGAAAGGAGCTAAAGGATTCTGTCCGGGTTGCAGTTCAGAAATGATTGCAAAATGTTGCGAACGCAAAATGAATCACTGGTCGCATAAAGTAACTCGGAATTGTGATCCGTGGTGGGAACCGGAAACAGAATGGCATCGTACATGGAAAAATAATTTTCCTGAAGCGTGGCAGGAGTTTTCTTCACATGATGAAAGGACAGGTGAAAGACACATTGCAGATATTCGAACGAGTGATAGCCTTGTGATTGAATTCCAACATTCAGCTATTAATCCACAAGAACAGTCTTCCCGTGAAAAATTTTACAAGAATTTAGTTTGGGTTGTTGATGGAACTCGTCTTAAATATGATTTTCCTCGCTTTGTTAAAGAAAAAAAGAACTTTATCAATGTGAAACCTGGTATTTTTCAGGTCACATATCCAGAGGAAACATTTCCTGCAGCTTGGATTAAAAGTTCAGCCCCGGTAATTTTCGACTTTTTAGGCACTTCAACAAGTCACGATGTTCCGGAAAGAAATATTCTTTATTGTTTATTCCCTAAGCGGATTGGAAGATATGTTTTCGTTGCAGAAATATCCCGGAAAGCTTTCTTAAAGTCGGTTGTCGACGGTCAATGGTCACAACGAATTGACAACTTTACTAAGCTGCTTGAGAAGGTCAGCATAGAATGGCAAAATCAATTAGCGTTACGGAAAGTGCAGGAAAATATAGAACTTTTAAGAAGACAAAACATGACTCAGAATCGCAGACGCCGTCTGTAGCGGGTAACTTGTATGACCTCTATTTATTAACTCCGCTTTCAGTAATTTTATTAAAACATCTTTATGCCAGTCGATATTTTAGAAAAAGCATTGACACACAATCTTCAAATTTATTTTGGTTATGAAGAATCTGTTATTGATGAGCTACTGATTAATCCTGATTTAGTAAAGAAGGAGAGGGTCGCAAAAATTAATGACCTGGAAATAATTATATTCACGAACGATCACAACCCTCCACATTTTCACGTTAAATCCAAGAATAAAAAAATTGATGCTAAGTTTTTAATTGAAACGGGTGAATTTATGAGTGGCGAAATAGAT
>JBEBHT010000438.1:0-3413 GCA_040081135.1 Lacibacter sp.
TGGATTAGATACAGTAAGCATCATGAGTTATGCTGCAAAGTTCAGCTCACAGTTTTACGGCCCGTTCCGTGATGCCTGTCATTCAGCACCCAACAGCAAAGGATTAAAGAACAGGAAAACCTACCAGATGTCGCCTTTCAATATCAATGATGCAATTGTCAGTGCATTGCGTGATGAAAAAGAAGGAGCAGATATATTGATGGTGAAACCAGCCGCATTGTATACAGATGTAATTGCGAAACTGAAGCAGCAAACACTGAAACCTGTTGCTGCCTATCATGTAAGCGGCGAATATGCAGCAATTGAAAGTTTAGCTGCTCAGGATTTATTAAACCGTGAAGCAGCTCATATTGAAACATGGGCAGCATTAACAAGAAGCGGAGCAGATATAATTATTTCTTATGCAGCAAGAAATGCAAAGGAATGGATTGAAAATGTAAGTATATAAAGAAAGAGAAGCATGGATAATCAGATAGAACAAAATTTAACACAGGCTGAAACGGAGAGTAAAAAAAAGAATCAGTTGTATCCTGTTTTTTTAAAACTTGAACAGCTGAACACATTACTGGTTGGTGCCGGAAATGTAGGACTGGAAAAACTGCATTCGTTACTTTCCAATTCACCGGAAGCAAAAATCACCATCGTTGCTCCTGAAATAAAAGAAGAAGTAAGACGATTGGTTTGGAAGCATCCTTCCTGCATCATTGTTCAAAAAGAATTTGAAGAATCCGATCTTGATAATAAAGAACTAATTATTCTTGCAACAGATAACAGGGAACTGCATGTAAGGATAAAGGAGATTGCTGCTCAACGGAAAATTTTAGTGAATGTAGCTGACACTCCTGATCTATGTGATTTTTATCTTGGCAGTATTGTTCAAAAAGGCAGCCTGAAGATTGCTATTTCTACCAACGGGAAATCACCCACAGCTGCAAAGAGGATTAAAGAAGTTTTGCATGAAGCATTACCCGGCGAACTGGATGAAGTAATTGACAATCTGCAGAAAGTAAGGAACAGGCTAAATGGAAATTTTGAAGCGAAAGTGAAGAAGCTGAATTCCATTACTAAAGTACTGGTGGAAAAGGATACTACTGACAGTGCAAGACGCTGGAGAAAGATTGCCACTTTCTCTTTGATCATTTTTGCTTCCATGCTGATCGGGCATTTTATTTTATCGTATCTGCCATTGCAGCAAATGACAGATGATACTGTTGCCTGGTACAAAACACTCGATAAAAATTTTCACTGGATGGTGCTGGCAGGTTTTCTTGCACAGATGGTAGATGGTGCAACAAGTATGGGTTATGGTGTTACCAGTTCTATTGTTTTGCAAACAGCGCAGGTAAGCCCTGCTGCTATCAGTGCAGGTATTCATACTGCTGAAATGTTTACAAGTGGTGCTTCCGGTTACAGTCATTATAAATTCGGCAACGTAAATAAAAAATTATTTAAAGCTTTGCTGATACCGGGTGTTATCGGCGCAGTGCTTGGAGCTTTACTGCTGGTGTGGTTTGATGATACACATATTAAATTCCTTCGCCCGGCAATGGCTGTTTACACAATGATTCTCGGTATAAAAATCTTCAGCAATGCTTTCCGTGCGGTGAATGAAAAAAAGAAATTCAAACGATTCGGCTGGCTGGCTGGTGCAGGTGGTTTTCTTGATTCATTTGGCGGTGGAGGATGGGGCCCAATTGTAACTTCTACTTTAATCACGAAAGGAAGAACTCCAAAGTATGTTGTAGGATCAGTAAGTCTCACAGAATTTTTTGTAACTCTTGCAAGTGCCTTTACTTTTTTTGCATTAATCGGTGTGCAAAACTGGCAGGTCGTACTTGCACTTGTAATAGGAGGTGTATTGGCTGCGCCAATTGCTGCAAGACTCGCAGGAAAATTGCCCCGCAAAGCATCCTTCATTTTCCTGGGGGTGGTTGTAATTGCCTGGAGTATCCGGATACTGTATAAAGCCATCTGGTAAATTTTTTTAAAATAAAAGTCTACTAATTTTGTAGGGTTATAATTATCTTCTATGTTTGCATTGTATAATACAATGAACAGGCAGAATATTCATACAGGTATTTCCGGAGTTTCAGCAAAAGGAACACGATGTTGTTGTCGCCTTTAGTTAACCGTTTCTCTGCCATAACTGACCATACTTTATTTCTTCATGCGGCCTTGTAAAAGGAGTGGTATTTATAAAAAATTTAAAAACTGATTTATAATGCTAAAGAGTTTGCAACTGTTTTTCCTTCTCACCGTACTAATCCAGGCGGCATATGGGCAAAGCAATTTAACCGGGTATATTAAAGACGGGAAGGGTGTGCCTGTTGAAGCCGCATCCGTAAAAGTAAAAAGATCATCAATTGCAACTATTGCAGATGCCAAAGGGCGCTTTAGTATTCCTGTGCCAAAAGAACTTCCGTTTACACTTCTTATTTCATCCGTTGGCTATTATGCAAGTGAAGTTGAAATTTTAACTCTAAAGGATTCTGTTTTAAATATTGTTTTGATTGATAATAACCAGTTATCTGAAGTTGTTATTACTTCAAGACGCAGAATAGAAACAGCACAGAACGTTCCGATTGCAATTTCTGTAATAGGCGGTTCGCAGGTAGAAAATGCAGGTGCGTTTAATGTAAACCGTTTAAAAGAACTGATACCAAGTGTGCAGCTTTATACATCGAACCCCCGTAATACAGGTATCAATATCCGTGGACTCGGCTCACCATTCGGGCTCACAAATGATGGTCTTGATCCCGGTGTAGGCTTCTATGTAGATGGTGTTTATTTTGCCCGTCCTGCAGCAGCGACACTTGATTTTATTGACATCGAACAGATTGAAGTATTGCGGGGCCCGCAGGGAACATTATTTGGAAAAAACACTACTTCCGGTGCATTTAATATTACAACACACAAGGCCAGTTTTAAACCAGATGCAAATTTTGAAGTAAGCTATGGTAACTATGGTTATGTACAGGCCAAAGCTTCAGTCACTGGTCCTTTAAATAAAAAAATAGCAGGTCGTATTTCTTTTTCAGGTACTCAGCGCAACGGATTAATTGAGAATGTTCGAACAGGAAAATATACAAATGACATTAATAACTTGGGATTTCATGGGCAGTTATTGTTTAAACCATCAGTTAATACTTCTATAATACTGTCGGCAGATAATTCAAGACAGCGTCCTGATGGCTATGCACAGGTAGTAGCAGGTGTTGTTACAACAAAACGTCCTGGTTACCGCCAGTTCGATTCAATCATTGCAGCTCTTAACTATCAATTACCAAGCAGAAATGCATTTGACCGGAAAATTGATCATGATGTTCCATGGAATTCGGGTAACGACTTAGGAGGTGTGTCACTTAATATTGAACAAAAAATAGGAGCCGGTACGCTTACCTCAACTACAGCCG
>JBEBHT010000439.1:0-3408 GCA_040081135.1 Lacibacter sp.
ATGAATCGGCCTGTACAAAACGTTTGAAATCGGGAGTTGACAAACGCAACATGATTTCTCCCATCGTTACTACTTTCTTTGACATTTTTGTTTGTTTTTTATTTAATAGGAACGCTGATGACGCTGATTGAGCGGATTAGCGCAAATTTTTATTTATATTTTGAAATACTTTTCGTTTAAACTGAGGCTTCTTGCCAAAATTTAATAATAAACCTACTTCTTTATCTGTTGCTTTCAGATAATTTAATAGCTGATGCTCATGCTCTTCAATGATTCCTTCTGAAGCCTTCAACTCAACTATTATAACATCATTAACGATTAAATCTGCAAAATACTCACCTACCTTTTGACCATCATATTGAACTTTTATGGGCTGCTGCTTAACAACTTTCAAATCAAATTTACACAGTTCGATAAATAAAGCATTTTCATATACCTTCTCCAGAAATCCATAGCCAAGTGCATTATAAACTGTGTAAAATGCTTTTAATATCTTATCTGTATCTTCTTTATATAATAGCTCCATAAATCAGTTTTATCAGCTATATCTGTGTTATCAGCGTTCCCATTACCGCAGCGCAGCTACAGGAGCAGGGTCCATATCGGTATAAACTAAATTTTCACCAGCCATTCCCCAGATAAATCCATAGTTACTTGTACCGCTTCCAAAATGTGTACTCCAGGGTGGTGAAATAACTGCTTCATTATTTGACATTACAATATGTCTTGTTTCAGCCGGGTTTCCCATGAAATGAAACAGGCGATGTTCAGGAGCCAAATCAAAATAGAAATAAGCTTCCATTCTACGTGTATGTGTATGAGGTGGAATTGAATTCCATACACTGCCGGGAGCCAGTGTAGTTAAACCCATTACCAGTTGACAGCTTCTAATACCATCAAGATGAATGTATTTATATACTGTTCTTTTGTTTGCTGTTTCCACTGCACCCAGTTCGACAGGTGATGCCTGTTCTTTGGTAAATACAGTTGCAGGATAAACTGCATGTGCCGGTGATGATAACAGGTAAAATATTGCCGGTGCTTTTTTGGAAGAGGATGCAAAGCTTACTTTCTTTGTTCCTTTACCAAGATAAAGACAGGACATTTTTTCCAGATCGAATTTTTTACCATCGGCTGTTACAGTTCCTTTACCGCCAACATTAATGATTCCAATTTCTCTTCTTTCTAAAAAATATTCTGCTCTTAATTCAGGATGATTGGGAAGAGTAAGTGTTTTGTTAACCGGTACTGCACCACCAATGATCACACGATCATAATGTGTGTACACAAGTTTCAACTCATCATTCACCATCAGGTCCTTTACAAGGAAATTATCAATGAGCTTTTGTGTATCGAATTGTTTTGTTTCTTCCGGACCAACTGCAAATCTTATTTCCATTCCGTCTTCCACAAATGTGTTTGACTTATAATCTTTCAATTTAATTGCCGGAGCTTTTGCTTTCTTTGTTGCCATGACTTTCTTATTACTAATGACTAATTACTATTAACTATCGGCTGCTTAACGTGCCATCCATCCACCATCAACAAACAACACCGTACCATTTACATAATCTGATGCTGATGATGCAAGAAACACAACCGGTCCTTTAAAATCTTCAGGCACACCCCAGCGACCTGCAGGAATACGGCTTAAAATTGATGCGCTTCTTTCAGGATCTTCACGCAAAGCCTGTGTGTTATTGGTTGCAATATATCCTGGAGCAATACCATTTACACAAACACCTTTACTTCCCCACTCATTGCCAAACGCTCTTACTAAACCGGCAACTGCTGATTTACTTGCTGTGTATCCGGGAACGTTAATACCCCCCTGGAAACTTAACAATGAGCAGGTGAAGATGATTTTACCGCCACCCTGTTCAATCATATCTTTTCCAAATTCACGGCCTAAGATGAACTGTGCATTGAGGTTAATGTCAATTACTTTATCCCAGTATTCATCAGGATGTTCAGCAGCAGGTTTACGCATAATGATACCAGCGTTGTTCACCAAAATATCAATACGTTTATTTTCTGCTTTTACTTTATTGATGAATGCATACAAAGCTGTTCTGTCAGAAATATCAACTCTGTGATACGTAAATTTTCTGCCTGCTGCTTCCACTGCATTTTTAACTGCTGAATAATCTTCAACAATTGATGCACCAACTACGTCTGCACCTGCCTCTGCCAATGCTGTTGCCATGCCCATTCCCAAACCGGTATCACAACCTGTAACCAATGCTGTTTTACCGGATAGATCAAATGATTTTAATGTGTTCATATTTCTTGTTATAAAATTTTAGCTGAAAGTTTCTGTGGTTCGTCTAACTGCTGCAGATTGAAATAATTCTTTGCATTGTTATAACAGATATCCTGGATTACTTTACCCACCCATTCAATATCATTTGGTAATTCACCATTCTCTATTTCTTCGCCAAACAAATTGCAGAGTAATCTCCTGAAATATTCGTGACGTGGGAAAGAAAGGAAACTTCTGCTGTCGGTCAGCATACCAATGAATTTGCTGAGCAAACCCATATTACTAAGAGCATTTATTTGCTTGATCATTCCATCTTTCTGATCTAAGAACCACCATGCACTGCCCCATTGTACTTTTCCAGCAACTGAACCATCATTGAAATTACCAATCATGGTTGCCATCAATTCATTATCGGCAGGATTGAGATTGTAAACAATTGTTTTCGCCAGTTGATTATTTGTATCGAGACGGTTTAAAAATTTCGACAATGCTTTTGCCTGTGAGAAATCACCGATACTGTCCCAGCCTGTATCGGGGCCGAGCTGCTGCAACATTCTTGAGTTGTTATTCCTGAGAGCACCTAAATGAAATTGCTGTACCCATCCAGCTTCACAATCCCACTCTGCAAAATTCACCAGCATAGCACTTTTAAATTTCTTTCTGTCTTCTAATGAAAGAATACCACCAGAACGAATTTTAGCAAAAATGCCAACGATCTCAGTTTGAGTATAATCTTCTGCATAAATTTCTTCCAGTCCATGATCAGATACTGCACACTGATTGGCTGCAAAATAAGCATGCCGGCTCTTTAAAGCTGCGATATAATCATTATAAGAACTAATAGAAATATTGGATGCTTTCTCTAAATCAGAAAGATAATCATTGAAGGAAGCTGTATCATCCACATTCATTGCTTTATCGGGGCGGAATGCGGGGTTCATTTTTGTAAACGTATCTTCTTTTCTTAACTGCTGATGATATTCCAGTGAATCAACAGGATCGTCCGTAGTACAGATGAGTTTTACATTCATCTTTTTCAGCAAACTTCTTACACTGTATTCTTTGGTTTGCAGTTTAGCCGAACATTCATCATAAATTTTCTTTGCACTGTCTGCATTCAGAATATCATGCACATCAAAATAACG
>JBEBHT010000440.1:0-3398 GCA_040081135.1 Lacibacter sp.
TTGGTACAATAATTTTATTAAACACACTCAATGCAAGTGTAATACTATGGCCAATGGTAAAAGCTGTGATGAGGATGAGTACACGTCGCCAGTCTTTCAATAGATACGGAAGACAAAGCGCCATCACAAACATGATATGATCATACCCCTTCCAATCGGTTATATGATAAACCCCTTCTTTTAAATAAAAGCCAAAATCTCCCATATTTGTGTTGCAGAAAGTTAAAGCATGGAAAATAAACCAGAAGTTTGTAATCCTCAAAAGAAAAATGAAAATGGCGGTAATATTATATAAGCGGCGGGATCGTAAGTTTAAAAAAGGCTTATATAGGTTGATTTTAATCCTTCTTGTTCCATGTGCACTGGCGCTTGGATCTTTTATGATGCACCCTTACTATGTGAGTGTTACAGAAATTGAATACAAGCCCGCAGAAAAAGAAGTACAGATTGCCGGCAAGCTGTTTATTGATGACCTGGAGTATGCTTTGCAGAAAGAGTTTACAACAAAAGTGGCGATACTGAATACAGCTGATAAGAAAAAGAATGAAGCACTGCTGAATACCTTTTTTCAGAAGCATTTAAAAATTTCGATTGATGGGAAACCGGCAGCCTTTCAAATGATAGGTTTTGACAGGGAAGAAGAAGCTATCTGGACTTACATGGTCATTAAAAATGTAACTCAATTAAAATCTGCAACTGTGGTAAATGATCTTCTGTATTCTCAGCGACAGGATCAGATCAACATCATCCATTTTATCAATAATGGCAACCGCAAAAGTCACCGCTTAACCTATCCTGATACCCAGGTTACATTCAGCTGGTAATATTAAAACGCATTCATGTAAATGCTTGCACCAAGGAACAGCATCAAAAAAAGACAAACCCATAAGCCGGCATAATAAATGGTTGACTTTTTCTGAAAACGTACATACACTTTGTAATCAACTCCTTTTGGCATTAATTTATTCTGCAAAAGAGGCTTCAGCGTAAGTAGTTTCAAGACCAAACCTTTTGCAATCGTTCCGCTTTTTTTAAAGTTATTCTTATACTTCAGGTTGTCGTATCCAACCATCAGCAATCCACGCATAACATACAGCAGAAGAAAAATAAAAACAATGGCGTAAAACAATCCTTGAATCATAGCATTAAAATTGAATGGCTTTGAATTTTACTTTCCCGCCCGTGTTGAATTCAATTGCAGGCGCAGGTATTTTCACAAATCGTAACAAATATAGTGGTGCATTTACAGCCGATGATGATTTTATGCGGAACAGATCAGCATCGGGAGCCAGGTAAAATTGCCGACTGCGTTTAAAAGCAGGAATATCTTTTCCTTTAATGGATGTTGGGTTTTTACTGGCACCAATCATTCCATCAGCTCCATAGCCAACAGCAATATTCGCCCATACAGGAAAACTGCTGTTTGTTTTCATGAATGAACGAAGGTTTAACGAGAGCCAATAGGTTTGTCCGTTATAATCTTTCATCAGCCTCGATGCCCATTTTTTTCCCAGCAAACTGGAGTTGTATTGTGCATAGGGTGAAAAGCTGGCTGAAAACTTTAAGCCGATCCGTTGTTCGCCCCACCCTTTCTGCTGGGCAGCAAACATGGCTGCACCTGAAATATTGGCCAGCATATCACCTGTTGAAAATCCCCATCCATTCGAAAATCCATCCATCACTTCAACAATGCTTAAAAACGCAAGAGAAGTTAATGCACCACCAACAATTGCTTTGTTAGGATTTACACCGCTCCATCGCAGCAGGTCATGTTGCATTACCGAAACATTGTAAGCTGTTGTTGCATGTCCCACTTTATCAACCATAAACCACTCCCTGTTATCATTCAGAAAATGAAAACGGCTCTTGGGAAATTTTTTATACCATAAATAATACAAACCAACAGAAGTAAGTACAAATACAACCGATTCACTCCACACCACTTTACGTAACCGGTCGGGCCGGTATTGATCGGAAGGGGGCAGAAAATACTGCTGGGCTTCTGCCCGCTGTGAAACAATGGCAAAAACGAAAACCAGCAAAACAATCTGTTTAATATAGCGGTGAACGGTCATTGGCTTGTGCAAAATACGGAACTCGGTAAATAAAATCAGTTTCTGAACAATGTACTTGAAACAAATGCAAATGAATCCTACATTTGACTACCTAAAAAACTTTACTATGCAGGCAACGATTCAGGCCAATGTACAGAAATGGCTCGACGGAAATTTTGAACCATCTATTAAAGAAGAAATTAAAAAACTGCAGCAGGATCATCCGGATGAGCTGGCCGATTCATTTTACCGCAACCTCGAATTTGGTACGGGTGGCTTACGTGGTATTATGGGCATAGGTACCAACCGTATGAACAAATATACCGTTGGTATGGCTACACAGGGTTATGCCAATTATCTCAATAACAGTTTCGGAAAGGGAAACGTAAAATGTGTGGTGGGGCATGATTGCCGCAATAACAGCCGCCTCTTTGCTGAAATTGTTGCCAATGTAATGGGAGCAAACGGAATTAAAGTGTATCTCTTTGAAGAATTGCGTCCAACACCTGAACTGAGTTTTGCTATCCGTCATCTTGGTTGCCAGGGTGGTGTTGTTTGTACAGCTTCACACAATCCGAAAGAGTACAATGGATATAAAGCCTATTGGAATGATGGCGGACAGTTAGTTCCGCCAGATGATAAGAATGTAATTATTGAAGTGGATAAAGTTCTTTCTGTTGATGATGTAAAATGGAGCGGTGGTGAAAGTAATATTACACTGATCGGTAAGGAAATGGATGATGCCTATCTTACAATGGTTGAAGGGTTGAGCGTTTATCCTGAAGTATGTAAAGCACAGCATGATTTAAAAATTGTGTTCACTTCTATTCATGGAACAGGCATTACACTGGTGCCTGAAATATTAAAGCGTTTTGGTTTTACCAATGTTACCATCGTTGATGAACAGAAAGTTCCCGATGGTAATTTCCCAACCGTTGTTTATCCAAACCCGGAAGAAGCTGAAGCGATGAGCATTGGTTTGAAAAAAGCCAAAGAACTCGATGCAGATATTTTGCTGGGTACCGATCCCGACAGTGACCGTGTAGGTATTGGTATAAAAGATCTTAATGGAAACTGGGTGCTCATGAATGGTAATCAGACTGCCGTACTTGCTTTCAACTATATGATTGAAGCAAGAAAAGCAAAGGGCATCAATCAGCCCAATGATATGGTGGTGAAAACAATTGTAACTACAGAAATGATCGATACCATTGCAAAAGTGATCGGTATTAACTGCTACAATGTACTTACCGGTTTTAAATGGATTGCTGAACTCATTAAAGAAAAAGAAGGCAAAGAAAATTATATTGTTGGCGGTGAAGAAAGTTATGGCTTGATGATCGG
>JBEBHT010000441.1:0-3392 GCA_040081135.1 Lacibacter sp.
GAGAAAGTTCCTGTTGATCAGACATCCGAAAATTTCCGCTTTGTAAGTGCAGTTGCACAGTTTGGAATGCTGCTGCGTAATTCGGAGTTCAAAGCAGATGCATCGTATGAAAAAGTATTGAAACTGGCAACAGGTTCTTTGGGAAAAGATGAAGAAGGTTACAGGGCTGAGTTTATTAAACTGGTGCAGCATGTAACAAGTATTGCCAAGAAAGAAAATAAGGAGAAAGAAGTTTTGGTAAGGAAAGACGAATAGCGTTTATTAACCGGCCGCAGAAATGCGGTCGGATTTTTAACATTTAAAACTATAACTGTTATGAGAGGGAAGCTGTTTTTTATTCTTCTGACTGTATCATTAAATATTTATGCACAGCGTCGATCTGATACTGTATTTTGCGGTATACCTCAAGTCACTGCAGCAGAACTAAAAGCAAAAACGAGTATGGAGTATAACAACCCTGATGATTTACTTTCAGGGAGGCCGGGGCAGGGGACAACTGTAAGAATCAGATGCAGGTCTACTATTCAACCCGGAAATGAACCTTTGTATGTGGTTGACGGAATTGTTTATGAATCAGCTCAAATTAAATCCATCAATCCGAATGATATTGAAAGGATTGATATTTTAAAGGATGCTGCTGGATCAGCAATTTATGGGTACGGGGCTGCCCATGGAGTTATTCTCATCACAACAAAGAAAGCCAATGAAAAAAAGTTTATCATCAAAGATTCAAAAGACAGGGTAGGAGTTGGTTTTGCAACAATCACTGCCACTTCATTAAAAACAGGTGATTCAGTTTCATTCGTAGCCAATGAGTTTGGAAGAATTGAAACAGGCTTATTAAAATCACTGGATTATAAATTAAAAATTTCAAGTGCCGGATATAAGACCAGAGAGCTTTCTCTTAGAGATATAATCAGGAACAAGAATGAGATTTTACTTCAACGAGATGTGATTGAACTGAAATCAGTTGATGTTGTTGGATACGGAACGATTCGTCGTTGCATAACCATTTCATGTGGCATACAATGTGTTTCAAAATGCAAATGGGTAACCAATAAACAGGATAATCAACTTAACAATGTTTCGCCAAAATGGAATGTTTATCCCAACCCTGTTGCCCAATCAGGAACAATTAGCATATCCTTTCCAAATGTTAAAGAAGGTCTTTATCGAATCCGTTTAACAGGTTCATCAGGGCAATTGATCTACAGTTGTCAAAAACAAATCAGCAGTAAGAATCAAACAGAACAGATTCATTTAACAGCTCATACAGCGGCCGGAATTTATTTACTTCAGGTAGTAGATGAACAGCATCAAACAGTGCAAAGCAGTAAGCTGATTGTACGGTAACGTATTGCAAACCGGGTTATTTCGAAATGACCCGGTTTTTTTTGTTATCCACATTTTCCTGCTTTTGGTTTGATATTTGCAATTATCATTTTATCCCAGAGTTTCCTTATTTGTGAAACTATCCATGTATCTCAGGCAGCAAGTATTTTTAAACTTACATAAACCACGGGAAAGGTGATGAGTAATCTATTTATTTTACCGGGCAGCATTTTTACGTTTAGCACAAATGAATTAATGGTCGTGTTTGCAGGGGCATTACTGACTGGCTTTCTGTTAAAATCATTCTTTGATAAAGTATGGCCCCGTACTAAAAAAGACAA
Source organism: Lacibacter sp. (assembly GCA_040081135.1). GTDB lineage: Bacteria > Bacteroidota > Bacteroidia > Chitinophagales > Chitinophagaceae > Lacibacter. Next base: position 1,674 of record JBEBHT010000441.1, read on the forward strand.
TACTGAACAGTTGGAACTGGATCTTGAAACACTCCAGAGTAAGTTTAGTGCTGAAATAATAAAGAAGGAAGAAGAAGCGAAAAGTTTCCAGGAAGAAATGAAGCAATCGGAGAAAAAAAACTTTGATTTGCAACTGCAATATGCCAAAGCATTGAATCATATTGAAAACATGAAGTCCGGTTTGCAGGATGAAGAATGGAACAACGATAACAACAATAATGTTACAGCTAACCAGGTATTGCTTAATCTGCATAATAAAATCAGTCAGCAGGAAGAAAATCTCTTACATCTCGAACAACGTCTTGCACAAACAGAGCAACAGCGACTTGATACAGACTTATTGTATCAACAGGAACTGACTGCGTTTTCTGACTATAAAAAACTCATTGAAGAACAACAGAAAGAAGAAGAACTGATTGTTGCGAAATTACAGCAGCAACTCAGTGAAAAGGAAGAGCAGCAGAAAATATATGAAGATAAGATCAGGTCATTTGATGAAAATAAAACAGAAGAATTTTTAAAGCAGGAAATACTGCAATTGCAGAATAAATTAAATAATCAATCTGAGGAGTTTACAGCTGCTGCAACCATTTCACAAAAAGAAGAAATAGCCATTATCCGCACAAAAGCCGACGAAGTTTCTGCATCAATTGAAGGGTTCAGGGATCATTTAACTGCAATTTTCCGTGATGCTTATTCCTATGAGCAGCTTTTGTCGAGTAACGAACGGTTGAATCAAACCATTAATCAGGTGCAGCAGGAAAAAGAAGCAGCTGAAGAACGGCTGACTGAATTTCAGCATCTGCATCAATCGATGCTTGGGTCTGAAGCTGAACAGAAATTATTCATTGAAACACTTCAGGAACAAATTGCTGAAAAATCAAACGCATTGGAAGAGTTGCAACAGATCAGAAACGGTTTGCAGGTTACAGTGAATGAGTTAACAATAAAGCTGTCAGAAAAAGAACGCCTGTCAAGAGAAATGATTCATGCAATGAAAGACATTGAACACAGGTTCGGAGGAATGCATGATCAATACGAAGACGGGGCAGCAGTTATGGAAAATGCTGAGATGCATTACAGATAAAAATCAACATCTTTTAAAACCCTGCTATGTTATTCAATATCCGTGATGTAAAAACTTCTCTCGTAGAGAAGTTTGGTGAAGCTGTTATTTATTTACAGGATTTATCAGGAAACGAATCATTTATCGTCAACCCTTCTTACCAGCTTTGTGTGTTTAACTATTTACTGTTTGAAAAAGACTGGAAGTTTGATACGTTGAAAGACATCGCTCTGTCTTTTAACCCTGAATTCAACAGCTGTGAATATTCACTGCAATACCAGTTAAACAGCAAACTATTTAATAACAGGCTGAAATTACTCCTGCCAGTTAATCTCTCTAAGCGACAGGTCTATTCGCTCAGTAACCGTTATAATAATGCACTGAAAATGGAGAAGGAGATAGAAAGTATTTACAAGATTCAATTTGTGACAAAGCCTACTAAACTTGCAAGAATCAGGAAGAGGCTGAGTGAAACAATGAATCCGATCATAACTAATTTACCATTGCCAACTTTCTTTTGATCGGTTTATTTATGACCAAAGCCGGGATGAAATTGCTCTAATGTTTTTCTTAAAAATTCTCTGTCGAGATGCGTATAGATTTCAGTAGTAGTAATGCTTTCATGCCCCAGCATTTCCTGTACAGCACGCAGA
>JBEBHT010000442.1:0-3390 GCA_040081135.1 Lacibacter sp.
CTCCCGTAAGGAATTAAAAGAACGCATTCTCAAAAACTCCACCTTACGTACTACTATTTCCTTTTACTGTTATTTTAAAATTGATGAGCCGCAGGAATTTCGCAATCTGTTGTATAAAGAATTCAAAGCATTGGATGTAATGGGAAGAATTTATTTAGCACAGGAAGGTATTAATGCTCAAATCAGTCTGCCAACTGCCAATTTAGAAACTTTCAGAGCTTATTTATATGCAACTGAACCATTAAACGGTTTGCGTTTGAATTGTGCAGTAGATGATGATGGCAAAAGTTTTTATGTGCTGGACATAAAAGTGCGGAATAAAATTGTTGCCGATGGAATTGATGATCCGGCTTTTGATATGGCAAATAAAGGCCGTTATGTAAATGCAGAACAGTTCAATCAATTAACCAACGATCCCAACACGGTGGTGATTGATATGCGGAATCATTATGAATATGAAGTGGGTCATTTTGAACAGGCGATTGAAATACCCAGCGATACTTTCCGTGAACAGTTGCCGATGGCAGTTGAGATGATGAGTGCAGACAAAGACAAGAATATCATCATGTATTGCACAGGCGGTATCCGTTGTGAAAAAGCGAGTGCCTATATGCTGCACAAGGGATTTAAGAATGTATTTCATTTAGAAGGCGGTATTATCAATTATGTGAATCAGGCAAAAGAAAAAGGACTGGATGTAAAATTTCATGGAAAGAATTTCGTGTTTGATCAAAGGCTGGGAGAGAGGGTAACGGAAGAGATTATTTCTCACTGTCATCAGTGCGGGAAACCTGCTGATACACATGTAAACTGTGTGAATGATGCCTGTCACCTCTTATTTATTCAATGCGATGAGTGTAAAGAAAAAATGGAAGGCACCTGCAGCAAAGAATGTCTTGACTTTATTCATTTACCTGAAGAAGAGCAGAAAGCTTTACGAAGCGGAATTGATAAAGGCAGAAATGTATTTAATAAGGCGAAAGCGAGATTGAAGAATTTGAAGGGGTAGTAAAAAGCTTATATTGGCATCCCAACCAACATAAAAAAAGGAGTGTAAAGCTGGGTTGTTGTTGAGGTTGCCAACAATAGTAAAAAATAAAATACTTGAGATGAAATTAATTATCTTTTTACTTATATCTTGTTCAAACGCTTTGTATGCGCAAGAAACTCCGAAACTTTCCTATAATATTTTAAATAAATCAAAGGAGCTTAGAAAAAACGACAACTTGATTGTTAATTTGAAAATTTCCAATTTGGTAAATAGCGATACTTTACTTGTTAGCATTCCAAGTTTGGTATATGAAAAAAATAAATGGGTAGAATATGACAGTGATGTACTAATCGATGACCCCTGGATATTTAATAGCATTCGAATAACAAAGGATACATTTTTAACAATCAGGATACCCTTTGAAAATGTTGCATATGAACTGGGAACGATCAATAATGTGAAGACAAAGTTTATGATTGTTCTTAGCCCTATGATTTACAATCCCCAAACATGGTTTTTCCAACAAGTAATGTGTAAGGAAATATTTATTTTAAAAAATAAGTAAGATCCATTCTGCCCCTCTGGCAGGTGTTCTTATCCGTCACAGGTGACCCGCTGTTGCGAAACACCTGCGCCAGTGAAGCTATTAGAGCACCAGTAATTTTATTTAAGGCTATTGCAAATCATGATCGTTTTTCATCATGGTTTTACTTCACCCAAATCGCCCAAACCAACCACGCCAGTATCAATCCAATTGCTGCAATCACTAATCCGCTTACACGTTTCCGTTTAATATAGAAAATGAGGATAATGCCTGTAAGTGAAACCAAGGTCATTAAGATAGCAGACACATCAATCAGCACCGACCAACCCGATCCGCTGTCCCTTCCTTTGTGCAAATCATTCATCACACCAACAAAACCTGCCTGCATGAGTGCAACTTCATAGTCGCCACTTGTACGGTCAATAAATGCATCAGCCGCATAGCCGGGACCTTTAAAAGAAAGACTGCATTGTGCATCATCAATTCTGAATTCAGCTAGTGCAGCTTTAATGCCAAGTGTCTTCCGCAAATGCTCAACTATTTCCAGTTTGGCAATCTTTGCGGTATCTGTATTATTCACCCAGTTTAAATCCAGCTTTCCTTTTTCATTCGAAGATTTCATTTCACCTGCAAAAAAATCGGGATGATTTAGGGTTAACCCTGTTACAGCGAAAAAAAATACAATCGCAAAGCTGATCATGGATACATAAATATGCAACCACCTTGACAATTGTGCGATGTTCCGTTCCCAAACGATCTGCCGTTTACTTTTGCCTGAATTATTTTTTTCTGTAGTCGAGGGCGACTCCTGCGATTTCAACATTTCCTTTCAAATTATATTTCTGAGCTGTTTCATTGCAATTGATTTCCTGGTGCAGCAGATCATAGCCACCATGTTCACGCACCACTTCAATATAAACAGTGTACTGGCCGGGTTTCAATACAGTTCCTTTATCATCTTTACCATCCCATTTCAACGTATATGTTCCGGGCGAACGGGTTGCACTGGTAGTGGTAACATAGTCTGCCGGATTGTTATAGTAGGCAACACTGTTGTCACGGTACCATTCCCTTAAATCACGCAGCCAGCGGGGTTTGTTGTACCAGAGGGCAATCGTTTTTACGGGCGCACCATTGCTGTCTTCAACCCAAACCGCTGCAAAAGGACGCTTGGCAAATCCTTGCTGTTGACTCAACTCCAAAGAAATGAGCAACTCATTTTTCCAATCTTTTTGTGAAGACCGGTTTGCTGTAGATGCTGGTGAAATTAATTCAAGTGATTTCCAGTTGGCACTTTCAATGCGTTCACCATTTTTTGTAATGAGGAGATATTCAGCTCCCGGTACAGTTGCTGCAAGAGCAGTACATTCATTAGGAGAGAGTATATTAAAAACTGTTGCCAATGCACCAGCATCGGTAGCAGATGGAGCAACAACTGTTGCACTGATAATATCATTGGCCGGTTGTCCGGTACGTGGATCAACTATATGTGAATACCAAACTCCATTAATCATTTCACCACGGCGGTAATTACCACTGGTGGCAATTGCTTTATTGCTGATGAGCAACTGATCAATCGGTGCATCATTTTCTGCATCGGCTTTGGGATCACTGATCTGAACAGTTTCATTTATGTCGCCGCTAATAACTATGTCACCACCAATATTTACGAGGATGCCATTGATCTTAGCTGAAGACATAGCTGCATTGGTTGCTGATTGAATGATATAGCTTTTTGCAAATGAATTTAAACGGAGCGGGGCATTGGTTAAATGTGTTGCGGTTTGACTGGTTGCATCTAATTTCCAATGTGTTTGTTTTACCTGCAGGATTGCATTGCTGAGTTCTTCCTGTG
>JBEBHT010000443.1:0-3377 GCA_040081135.1 Lacibacter sp.
AACTTTATGTCTTTTGGATCTAATTGAGCTTTTGATGATAATGCAATGACGAATATTGCAATTAGACAGAGTGTTTTTTTCATAAGTAGAGATTAAATATTTTAAATCCGCAATATAAAGAATCAAGGATTACAAAAAAATGATATTTGGTTTGAAAGATATTCCATGATTTCTGTCTTCACGAACTAGTACATACTCCCACAGTCATTCAACCGTTCTGTTCACAGTTTCGTTTTCATTGCAGCTTTTTATAACCCCGACTTTTAAGTCGGGGGTTAACTAAATTGGTATGCGGCTTTAGCCATGATTAAATTTCAGGGCGAAAGAAATCCCCTTTTTTCACAACTTCCCCAACTTAAAACTTGGGTTTAGAAAATACAAGAGCGTCTGCACAGCACACTCATTTAAAAGTGTCCCAACTCTGCATTTCCCCCATAAAACCCTCCTAAACCGTTATCTACAGCGCCCAAATCGATGTGTGCAGCTCCCAAATCGATAGTTACACTGCCCAAATTGCAGCGTACACTGCCTAAATTACAGCGTGCAGCGTCCAAATCGATACGTGCAGCTTCCAAGTCGATCCTCGCAGTCTCCAAATCGATGTGTACACTGCCCAAGTTGCAGTCTGCAATGCCCAAATTACAGTGTGCAGCGTCCAAATCGATATCTACAGTGTCCAAATCGACAACTGCAGCGTCCAAATTGATATCTACAATCACCCAATGACTAACTCCATTACCCAAAACCGGAACTGCATAAGCAAAAATGATAACAGCAATAAAAAAACGGGTCTCTGTTAAAAGACCCGTAAATACAATATGATTCAACTCAACCAATCATCATTCTACTTCTTCCCCTTCCCGGCAGATTTAGAGATGCCTTCAGCAGTGCCCGTTTTAAACCGGTCCACTTCTTTCAGCTTCTGACTGATGAGCCATTCAATCTGCCCGTTCACACTGCGGAAATCATCTGCTGCCCATTGCACCTGGATAACTGAACTTAATTCTTTCAATTTTAAACATTGAATTATCAGTCTGTATCCGATGAATATACTCTTACAAAAGCACTTCTTCTTGGAGCAGGAACCACAGCATTTTCCCCTTTAATACCCTTCCATAAAATTTCTGTGAATAGTTTATCATCAATTTTGTCTACATCTGAAAAGTCAAGTAATGCAGATATTTTCGCTGTAGGCGTAGCAAGTTTATTTATTTCATTGAGATCAGTATTACAGGGCAGTGAAACAAATAAACTAAAATTGGGTGTTGCTGTAAAGCTTCGCCACATGGGTGTTGCTGCAGCATCATATTGCGTCATTGGCGGCAATCCTAAAATCAGTTCCATTGTTCTGAGCATGCCGGATGTTGAATAGAAAGTATGATCCACATATTTTCTTTTTACATACGGGCCAATAACAAGCGCATTTGATCTGTGTGCATCAACATGATCAGGTCCGTTTTGTGCATCATCCTCAATGACAAAGATGACACTCTCTTTCCAGATAGAACTTTTACTCAGGTGTTCAACGAATAATCCAACAGCCAGATCGTTATCCGCAACGCAGGCAAATGGTGTTGGTCTGCCAACTGCAAGCCCCTGTGTATGATCAGCGCCCAACCTGATAGAATTAAACCTGGGAACACTGTTAATTGAAAGCAGAGAATCAAAATCCCGTTTCCACTGAGAAAATCTGGCGGTATCTCTGATATTATTCAGGTAATAAGTAGAAAAATTGCTGCATTCATGCCCAAGCAATGATGGAATATTTCCTTTTTCTTTATCCTGAAATACGCCGTAGGTTCGGTAAGTAATATTGGCTTTTTTACAGAAATCCCAAATAAATCCATCTTTATTGTTGGCAATCTCTCTGCGTCCCATTCCTTCTGTCGCTCCACCTCTTCGGCCATAACTCGTAGGCCATGTTTTCTCCAGATAATCATTGGCATGTGCACCCATGCTCCAGTTGTGTCCATCGGCACTTACTTCCGCATCAACATAGAAATTATCCAGCAATACAAACTCCCTTGCAAGTTTGTGTTGATTAGGAGTATATTTTTCACCAAATAAACAAAGCGAAGAATCTCCATTTCCTTCAGGCATATCACCAAAAACCTGATCGTAAGTTCTATTTTCCTTTAAAATATAAAAAACATACTTTACAGGTGAATGCCCGCCAACTGTTGAAGGAACAGGGTTGCCGGCCTCTCCTTCAGTAACCAGTTCTTTTTTCTTGTTATAGGGAGTATTACGGTAAACACTTTTTGAATAACCGGCTAAAACTTCATCTGAAGGAATATCTATAATGCTGATAGTTCCTTTCATTAACGAACCGATGTACTGAAGTCGTGAATTACTGGCTTGTTCACCTTTATGTGATTCTGATAGTACAGTATTGCTTACCGGCTGCGGACCTTTTGGGTTGGCAAAAGAAGTAAACCCCTTACCGTTGGCTACTACAATTTTATTTCCAACCACACGTACATTGGTGGGATACCAACCAACAGGAATAAATCCTTTTGATTTGCTTTCGCCCGGCTTGCTTACATCAAAAACAGCGAGAAAATTATTGTCGGCATTGGCGATGTATAATATTTTTTCATTTTGTGAAAGAGCTACTCCATTCGTTGACGAACCCGCTGGTGCATTTGCATAGAGAGCTGCATTTAATACTTCAATTACTTTTCGTGTTTTTGTATCTATTACTGAAACACTATTATCCCCTGCATTCGCAACAAAAAGTATTTTACCGTTCTTAGAGAGAACGAGTTCATTTGGATTGTATGAAACGGGAATCTCTGCTGAAATTTCGCCAAGTTGAGTGTTATAGATGGCCACTTTTTTACCACCCCATAAAGAAATATACAGTTCTTTTTTATCTGGTGATAAAACGCAGGAATAGGCTTCGTGCCCAAGAGAAATTTTTCGTAAAAGCGCTTTTGTATTCAGATTGAATTCATACAGTGAATTATTTTCTTTTGTAACAACATAAAGAACGCTTCTGTCATCATCAATTTCAATTCCTGTTGGAGATATTTTTTCCGGCCATTTTTTTCCAAGAATAATACTGTCTTTCAATATCAGTTTATTCTGTTCAACAGCATATTTCAAAATCCAGTTGTCGTTGCCACCTGAAGCGTACAGGTATTTTTCATTTTTACTGAACTTAAGTCCATAAAAGGCTTTCGGGATTTCAACTGTATGTACTGTTTTTTCCTGTTGAATATCTATTAACTGAATAGTTTGGGTACTCTGCCCGTTATTCGTCACTGCAATCCATTTTTGTGAATACGAAACGGCAATATTCAGTGGCAGATCGCCTGCATCAAGACTTCTCCCAGCAGGTGAAAGCGACCAGCCATTTGGAAGAAGGATATTTG
>JBEBHT010000064.1:0-14227 GCA_040081135.1 Lacibacter sp.
GTGCAGCATTGGCAGCACATCATATCTACTTTGAAAAAGAAAGATTGCCTGTTGCTGAAATGGATGCAATGAAAGGTGCCTATCTCGGCCCCTCTTTCAGTGATGAAGAAATACAAATTGCTGCCGATTCATTCAAAGCAAAATATAAACGATACGAAGATAGAGAGCCGCTTTACGAATTGGTGGCAAGAGTATTGAATGAAGGCAATGCCATCGGCTGGTTCCAGGGAAGAATGGAATTCGGGCCAAGAGCATTAGGCAACCGGAGTATTCTTGCAGATCCACGCAATCCTGAAATGCAGAAGAAACTCAACCTGAAAATTAAATTCAGGGAAGGCTTCCGTCCTTTTGCTCCTGCTGTATTGGCCGATGATGCAAGGAATTATTTCGACTTAATAACACCCTCTCCTTATATGCTGCTGGTGCAACAGGTAAACAAAGAATTACAAAATGCAGTTCCTGAAAATTATCATCAGCAAACGATCAATCAGAAATTATATTTCCAGAAAAGCAGTTTACCTGCCATTACACATATTGATTACTCGGCACGCATTCAAACTGTACATGCATCAACCAACAAACCTTTTCATGATCTGCTTACGGCCTTCAAACAACTTACCGGTTGTTCCGTGCTGGTTAACACTAGTTTCAATGTAAGAGGTGAGCCGGTTGTTTGTACGCCAATTGAAGCTTATCAATGTTTTATGCGTACGGAAATGGATTACCTCATAATAGAAAATTTCCTGTTCAGCAAAAAAGATCAGCCTGAATGGAAAGAAAAAGACGACTGGAAGAAAAATATGCAACCCGATTAAAAAAGACATTCTAACTTTAATACTATGATTGAATTTCTGAAAGACATGTGGTCCTTCTTAAAAGAGCGGAAAAAATGGTGGCTTGCCCCTATTATTATTTTTATGCTGCTGCTTGGCGCCCTGTTGATTTTTGGTGGAAGCAGTGCAGTTGCACCTTTTATTTATTCACTGTTCTGATATGAAGTGGCAAACAAAACATACCTCGCTTGCAGTCATCGCTATTGGCTTTGCAATTCTGTATTTTTTCTTCCGGAAAGAATGGATGCTCGTACCAATTGGAATGGTGCTGATCGGTTTTATTATTGGGCCTGTGGGCGAATATATTCATCTTACCTGGATGATGATTGCCAAAGTGCTTGGCTATATCAACAGCCGGATTCTGCTGAGTGTTTCGTTTTTTCTGATTCTTACCCCGGTTGCTCTTGTAGCAAGAATGCTGAGAAAAACATCCTTCCGTCTTTCAATTAAAAAAGCAGACAGTTTGTTTACAACAAGAAATTATCTGTATTCAAAAAAAGACCTGGAGCAACCCTGGTAATCATTTATACCTGCTGTTGTATATGAATACCGTTTAGCAATACCCAATTTAAACATATGAATAAGACTGCCGCTACAAAAAGATCCTTCGGAAGAAAACTGTTTTATTTCCTGCTGATATTCGCCTTCCTTTTTTTCATCATGGAATCGCTGTTGAGTATTGCGTATTACCAAAAAAACGGAAGGTCGCTTTTTGCAACTGCAGGGTTTATCAATAATATGAAGAATAAATTTTTTCCTGATGGGGACAGGTCTGTATTGTACAGAAACCAGCAATTGGCCCGACCCGATTCTTCAGCAGAAATGAATAAAACAATCGCTGATGAAGCCATTGAAGCAAATGGCTTTGAATACCAGCCATGGGTTGGCTATTCTGCAAAAAGTTATCATGGCAAATACCTGACGATTGACGGATTGATCAGAAAAACAATACCCGAAACAAGTGCAGACAGCACTTCTGCAGATACATTGCTCATTTATTTTTTGGGAGGCTCCACCATGTTTGGTTATAATGTAGCAGATGCAGAAACCATCCCGTCTTATTTTGTAAAACAATACAAAGGAAAGAATTACAAACTGCCGGTAAAAGTGGTGAACTACAGCATTCCTTCTTATTACAGCTACAATGAACTGATGTTGCTCAGCAATTTATTATACTCCGGCAAGCGGCCTGATCTTGTTTTGTTCTTCGATGGTCTGAATGATTTTATTGCAGCAAAGGCATCACCCTTTAAAAAACCAATCCTTTATTACCGCATGGCCCAGGCCTTTTCCATGGATATCGGCAAAGGCAACCGGAATTATTCCGACTCAATGGATTTCGTTTTTACCAATTCTCCGGGATCTTCCATTCCATCGCTCAGCGATTCAATGTACCTGAATTATATCTCAACAGTGGCCTCTATCGAAACCATTTCCAAAGCCTACGGCGTAAAGTCGTTTTTCTTTGTACAGCCTGTTCCCTATTACAATTATCCGAATCAGAAAAAAGACAGCATCTGTTCGCAACTTGATTATCCGCAATACAAATACATTTATCCAAAGCTGGAAACAGAAGCATCAGGCAGAACTGATTTTTTCTTTCTTGGCAATATGCTGAGCAATGAAACCGGAATCACCTTTGTTGATAAGTTTCATTATTCGCCCAAAATCAACGAAAAAATTGCTGCCGCAATGCTTGAAAAAATTCATCCGTATATTGATTCTCTCACCAAAAAATAAGCTGAAGGAACCCGGTTCTGTCATTTTCCTCACCTAACTGTTTGATTCTTTGCACATGCCGGATCAAAAAGTGGGGCATACCAGGTAGCAGTTTGCTATTCAGCTTCTGTGCACTGCAAATGGACGTTCGTTAAATAGAGGCAGCCAAATTTTGGATAAAAAAATCCCTCAAAATTTTTCACACAACCGTACATTTGCAGCGCAATGGCAAATACGATCCTTCACAACGAATCCATTCCATCTCAAAGTAAAAAAATTATTGTTCTCGGCAGTGGCCCTAACCGAATTGGCCAGGGTATTGAGTTCGATTACTGCTGTGTTCACGGACTGCTCGCCATCAAAGAATGCGGCTTTGAAGCCATTATGGTGAACTGCAACCCGGAAACAGTGAGTACCGATTTCGACATGGCCGATAAACTCTATTTCGAACCGGTTTACTGGGAGCATCTCTGGGAGATCATTGAGCTGGAAAAACCTTACGGCGTTATTGTTCAATTGGGCGGACAAACAGCCCTGAAACTGTCTAAACGTTTACATGAAAGAGGTATCCGCATTATCGGTACATCGTTCGACAGCATGGATATTGCTGAAGACCGTGGCCGGTTCAGTGACTTGCTGAAAGAGCTGGGTATTCCTTATCCAAAATATGGTACAGCTTTCAATTCAGATGATGCCATTGATGTGGCAAAAGAAGTAGGTTATCCTGTACTGGTACGTCCCAGTTATGTATTGGGCGGGCAGCGCATGAGAATTGTATTGAATGAAGATGAACTCGAAAAAGCTGTATTGAGTCTTATCAAACATTTACCCGGCAATAAAATTTTGATTGATCATTTCCTTGAGCGTTGCCAGGAAGCAGAGATTGACGCCATTTACGATGGCGAGAATTTTCATGTAATGGGTGTTATGGAACATATTGAACCGGCAGGTATTCACAGCGGCGACAGTCATGCTGTATTACCAGAATTCAATCTTACTCCATTGATTGTAACTACCATGAAAGATTATGCAAAACGTATTGCACAGTCATTGGAAATTCGTGGACTCATTAATATTCAGTTTGCCATTAAAGATGATAAAGTGTTTGTGATTGAAGCCAACCCTAGAGCATCACGTACAACACCGTTTATTGCAAAAGCATACCAGATTCCTTATCTCAACATTGCAACTAAAGTAATGCTGGGCGAAAAGAAGCTCACTGATTTTACTTACGAAAAAAAACTCACCGGTTATGCCATTAAAGAACCGGTGTTCAGTTTTAATAAATTCCCGAATGTAAATAAAGAGCTGGGGCCTGAAATGAAAAGTACGGGTGAAGCCATCCGTTTCATTAAAGATCTCCGTGATCCATACTTCCGCCAGTTGTATAAAGAAAGAAGTATGCACTTAAGTAAATAATCTGAACCGGGTTTTATACGTTTTTGAGATAGCCGCCTCCTGTTTTTCGGGAGGCTTTTTTTTGGAAAATATTTTGCCGGTAAGGCGGGAAGAAAGGAAGAAACTTTACCGCCTTCCCGTCTTCCCGGCAGGAAATTGTAACTTGTATACATGAACAAAGAAATTCAAGCCATTATCAATAGTCTGCAGCAGGTATTAAATGGTCAGCCTTGGTATGGTGAAGCAGTCCTTCCCATGCTGAAGAAAATTCATCCTGCTGTTGTGTATATCAATCCAAAGAATTCGCATGCAGCCATTGAGATACTGTATCACATGATCAACTGGGCACAGTTTACATTGAATCGCCTGCAAAGAAAATTGGAAGAAGACCTCATTGATTCAGAAGAATCAGACTGGAGAGAGATTGATCCCAAAGAACATACCTGGAAAAGCGGGCTGGCTGAATTTGAATCACTTCATCAGCAGATCATTGCTGTTTTAAAAAAGAAAGACGATTCTTTACTCGAAGAGAAAGTTGATTTCAGAGATTATAATTTCCGTTTTTTGTTGAATGGATTGATTCAGCATAATATTTACCATTTGGGGCAGATTGCTTTTTTGAAAAATTTGCTGGGGGAATAAATCACCCTTGCATTTTGCAGCAGCAGTTTTTATCTTACAGTAAACACGCTGCTGGCCATGATCCCCATCTGGAAAAACATCCCCTTCCTCCGGCTTCTGCTTCCATTTGCAGCAGGCATTATTTCGGGATGGAACTTTTCCCTGCACTGGATGATCGCTGTTTATTTCATTGCAGCAGCATTGCCCTTACTTCTGTTCTATGTATTGTCGAATGAGCAAAAGAAATTCTTCTTCAGTTGGATTCCCGGCACCGGCATTTCACTTGCACTGATTGGTTTCGGCATCCTGCTTACCTGGCTCAACCAGGTGAATCATCAGCAGCAATGGGTTGGTCATCATTATAAACCCGGCGATATTGTTCAGCTCCGTTTACTGGAACCCTTGAGTGAAAAACAAAAAACCTTTAAAGCACTGGCTGAAATTGTTTCTGTTCAGCAAAACGGAAAAGCAAAAAAAGTAAAGGGCAATATCATTCTCTATTTTCAGAAAGACAGTATTCCTCCTGCATTAGATTATGGAAATATTATTGCCATTAATAAACCCATGCAGGAAATTAAGAATGCAGGCAATCCCGGCGGATTCGATTATAAACGTTATGCATTATTCAACGGCATCACTCATCAGCTGTTTTTAAAGCAAACGGAATATGTTGTATTAAATCAAAAGAAAACATCTGCTTTCTGGTCGTGGATGTACAGCACCAAAGCTTATATACTTGGCACACTTCGCAAACAAATTAAAGGTGAACAGGAAACAAGTGTAGCTGAAGCATTACTCATTGGCTACCGTGATGATCTTGACAGAGATTTGGTGCAGGCTTACAGTAATACAGGCGTAGTTCATGTAATTGCCATCAGTGGTTTACACCTTGGTTTGATCTACTGGTTGCTGCTGCTCATCTTTAAACTATTGGATAAATACAAACGAATCAAATTGCTGAAGCCTTTGCTCGTACTTACATTCTTATGGATCTTCAGTTTACTTACCGGCGCAGGAGCTTCGGTGTTAAGAGCAGCGATCATGTTCACTGCCATTGCTGCCGGTGACCTCTTCAACAAAAAAGGAAATATTTACAACAGCATGGCAGCTTCTGCTTTTGTACTGCTTTGTTATAACCCATTTTACTTATGGGATGTTGGCTTTCAGCTTTCATATGCAGCGGTGTTGAGTATTGTATTGTTTATGAAACCCATCTATCACTGGTTTTCATTTGAGAATAAACTGCTGGATAAAGCCTGGCAGCTGAATGCAGTTACATTATCTGCACAGATATTAACACTGCCGCTTTGCATGTATCATTTTCACCAGGCACCGAATTTATTTCTCATCACCAATTTTGTGGCTGTGCCACTAAGCAGTTTAATTTTGTTTGGAGAAATTTTATTAATTGCAGTTGCATTTATTCCTGTTGTTGCTTCTCCTGTTGGCTATTTGCTCAGCTACTTATTAAAATGGATGAACGGGTTCATTACTTGGGTTGATCATTTTTCTTTTGCAGTCGTTGATGGCATTCAGCATCATCCACTTCAAACAATTTTATTATACGCCTTTATTGCGGCAACAGGCATCTGGCTATTACAGAAAAAAGTAAAAGCATTAAAATGGAGTCTGGGGTTCCTTGCACTGTTCTTCATGCTGCAAAGTTTTTCTTTGTATAAAACCCGGAAGCAAAAGAAACTGATTGTTTATAATCTTTCGCAGCAAACTGCTGTTGATTTTATGCTGGGCAATCAATATTTGTTCAAAGGTGATGCTGTGTTATTGCAGGATGGATTTCTCCGCAACTTCCATCTTAAGCCATCGAGAATATTCTACCGCACTTATCACTCGCCGGTTTACAGTCCATCAACACAAAGCAATTCTTTTACAATTAACGGGAAGAAGATTGTTTTGATCAATCAGTCATATCGTTACGATTCAGTTTCGGCAAGAATGAAAGCAGATGTTGTGATCATTTCCAAAAATCCCCGGCTCTACATCACTGATCTGCTGAAAACGATTGATTGTAAGCTGCTTGTTTTCGACGGCTCCAGCCCTCAATGGAAAGTCAATCTCTGGAAAAAAGACTGTGAAAAACTTCATTTGAACTATTTCTGCACAAGTGAACAGGGTGCTTTTGTGATGAATTTGTAGAACCCTACCTTTGCGGCTTCTTTCACGGTCGTTCGCCACATTTTTCATTATTATTGACAATAAACCAATGAACAAAAAAATTCAATCGGCACTCATTTCAGTATTTTACAAAGACGGACTGGATTCACTCGTACAGTTATTACATGCACAAAAAGTAACTATCTATTCAACCGGCGGCACACAGCAGTTTATTGAAAAACTGGGCATACCCGTAATTCCCGTTGAAAGTCTCACAACCTATCCATCTATTTTGGGTGGCCGTGTAAAAACATTGCATCCTTCAGTGTTTGGTGGAATCCTCGGTAAAAGGGATGATGAAACCCATCAAAAAGAAATGAAGGAATACAATATTCCCGAACTGGACCTGGTGATTGTTGATCTTTATCCTTTCGAGGAAACTGTTGCTACCACATCAGATGAAAAACTCATCATTGAAAAAATTGATATCGGCGGACCATCCATGATCCGTGCAGCCGGAAAAAATCATAAGGATGTGGTTGTGCTTGCAGCCAAAAAAGAATATGCAGTGCTGGAAGAAATACTCCGTGCACAAAATGGTGAAACAACATTTGATCAACGCCGCAGTTTTGCCATCAAAGCATTTGATGTGTGCACGGCTTATGATACCGCCATCTCCAATTATTTCCACCAGTCAGCAATTGAAACTCCGTTTAATAAAGAAGAAAAGATTTTGCGCTATGGTGAAAATCCGCATCAGTCTGCAAGGTTCTATGGTAATCTTGAAGAACTATTCTCTCAGCTGCACGGAAAAGAATTAAGCTATAATAACCTGGTTGATGTTGATGCAGCTGTTCAGCTGATTAAAGAATTCACAGATACAACATTCGCTATCATCAAACACACCAATGTTTGCGGTGTGGCACAACGCCCTGCTGTTAAAGAAAGCTGGGATGCTGCATTATCCGGGGATCCTGAAAGTGCATTTGGTGGCGTACTGGTTTGCAACGGTGAAATTGATAAGGCAACTGCCGAAGCCATCAATGAAATTTTCTTTGAAGTACTGATTGCTCCTTCTTTTGCTGCTGATGCGCTGGCCGTATTGAAATCAAAAAAGAATAGGATTTTATTGCAGCTGAAAAAACAACCCAATACCAAAGAGCAACACAAATCATTACTCAATGGCGTACTGGTTCAGGGAACCGATGAAGGAAATTATACAGACTGGAAAGAAACCGGCGGCAGAGAAACAACTGCTGCTGAAAAAGAAGACCTGGTGTTTGCCAATATCATCTGCAAACATTTAAAGAGTAATGCCATTGCTTTAATTAAACATAAACAACTTGTTGGAAAAGGCTGCGGACAAACAAGCCGTATTGATTCACTGCGTCAGTCAGTTGAGAAAGCAAAGCAGTTCAACTTTGATTTGACCGGTGCGGTAATGGCAAGTGATGCTTTTTTCCCGTTCAATGATTGTGTTCAGTTAGGGCATGCTGCAGGTATTACTGCTTTCATTCAACCGGGCGGTTCAATTCGTGACAATGATTCAATTGAATATTGCAAACAAAATAACCTGGCAATGGTTATTACAGGACTGAGACATTTTAAACATTAATGGCTAAAATCGATTTCAATAAAACCTTTTCATCTTCTGCTGATACAATCAAAAGTTTATCGGTCTTTAATCCTTTGACCATTCGAAAAAAAGGAAGGAGATCAAAAGCAATCTTTGCTTTAGCTGTTGTTTGTATTTTATGGGGCACCACATGGCTGGCATCAAAAGAAGGAGTGAAACATATTCCCCCATTACAACTGGCCGGTATGCGGCAATTACTTGGCGGTATCTGTTATATGATCTTCTTTTTGATCAAAGGAAGCAGCTGGCCAAAAATGAAAGACCTAGTTCCCCTTCTTGTATTAGCTCTGTTGAATTTTATTTTCAGCAATGGCCTCAGTACATGGGGTTTGAAATATATTTCCTCTGGTTTGGGAGCTATCATGGGTGCTATCTTTCCCTTATGGATTGTAATCATCAACCTCTTTTCATCAAAAGAAAAAATGCCGTCAATGGCCATTCTCGGTTTGATGCTTGGCTTTGCTGGTGTGTGTGTTATTTTTTATGATCACCTGCAGGATTTTTTCAAACCTGATTTTCGTTTTGGCATTATGCTTTCATTGATTGCAACATGGACATGGGCATTCGGTTCACTTTATACCAAGAAACATGCAGCTCAATTCAATCCCTACTTTGGCTTGGGATTTCAAATGCTGATTGCAGGTGTTTCCCTGCTCACTGTTTCAAGTTTTGATAAAAACTTTCTGCCGCTTACTGAAATACCAACAGCAGGATGGTTATCGCTTGGTTACCTCGTTGTCTTTGGTTCTATCATTGCATTTGTATGCTACCTGTATGCATTGCAAAACCTGCCGACTGAACAGGCAAGTATTTACGCTTATATCAACCCGGTTGTAGCTGTCTTGTTAGGTGCTTTCATTTTTGGAGAAAAACTGACGCTTGTATTAACCATTGGCGGACTTGTTACTTTACTGGGCGTTTATCTTGTAAACAGGGCATTCAAGAAAACACCAGATGAACAAAGAGTTGTGCTGGATAACTAATCCGTTTTACATTTACATATGCCGGAAGAAAAAATCAGTCTTAATAAGTACATCAGCGCAACAGGTTATTGTTCACGCAGGGAAGCCGACAGGCTCATTGAACAGGGACGGGTTGCCATCAATGGAAAAAAGGCAAAAGCAGCTGCAAGAGTTTCTGCATCAGACAAAATCCATATTGATGATGAATTGCTTAAAGTCAAGTCAAAAGCAAAGCAGGATCAATTTATCATCGCTTTTAACAAGCCACTGAATATAACTTCAACTACCGATGAAAAAGACCGCACCAATATCATCCGTTATATCAATCATCCCAAACGCATTTTTCCAATTGGCCGGTTAGATAAAGATTCAGAAGGCTTGATCTTTCTTACTAATAATGGTGATATCGTTAATAAAATTCTGCGTGCAGGTAACGAGCATGAAAAAGAATACATCGTTACTGTCAATAAAAAATTAATGCCTGATTTTGCTGCGAAGATGAGCAAGGGTGTTCATATCATGGATACAACAACACTGCCCTGTAAAGTGCGAACATTGAGTGGCAAGAGTTTTTCTATTATTCTCAAACAGGGATTGAACAGACAGATCAGAAGAATGTGCGAAGCCTTTGGTTATGATGTTGTGAGTTTACGGCGTGTACGGATCATGAATATTCAGCTGGGAAATATTGCCGTAGGCAAATGGCGATACTTAAGCGATCCGGAAATGAATGAATTAATGCAGATGCTGGAAGGATCTAAGAATGAGCATCGGTGATCAAAACTTTGGCAAAATTCAATCACTCTGATAATATATAAGCAGTTGCTCTAAACTTTGCCAAAGTTTATGAACTGAATGTGTCAGACGCTCTTCGAGACGTCAGACACGAACTCCTCATACACCTCTCTCCATCCTTTAAACAGGTCATCGGTACCCAGCATGTGATTATGAAAGATGGAAATAAATCTGCCATTCACTTTTTTTACTTCTTCAGCCAATTGTTCCATTTCTTCTAATGCTTCTGCAGGTGATTGATGCAATTCGTAAAAAGAATTAGCTTCCATATACGCATAGGGATGAATACGGAATGAAGTTGTTTCTTCTTTCTCCAAATCATACCATAAAAAAGAATTTGAAGTGGATGCACGGAAACCATTTACTGTCCCGTAGCCCATGCTGTGATCATCAGTAAATCCGGCAGCAATCAGCTCACGGTATGAATGCGGCAGGTGAAATAAAATATAATGATGACGGGTAGCAGTGATCAGTTTACCACTGACCTGCTGCAATACATTTTTTTCCTTCAGCAGCAATTCTTTGTTGGTGTTACTTTGTGTTGAAGGATGCAAAGCAATGATTGCCTGTTTTGCTGTTGACTGAATCAACTGCTGAAGTGCTATTTTCTTTGGAGAAATATTTTTATCGTACTCACTGTTCTCTGCTGCAACTAAGAAAAAGTAGATAGGCTGCAGATTATTCTCCTCATGCAATTGTTTCAGCCAGTCATAAGAATCATAGGGATCTTTTTCTTTTCCGGCAATTACTTTTATTCGCTTTACAATGGATGATGGTCTGTTTAAGGATGCAGCAAAGCTCCTGACAAATCCCTTGTTCTTATAACTCCATGCAATATCAATATCGTAAGTAGGAAGAAATTCGAAATTTGAAGTTTGAAGTTTGAGGTTAGTGAACCTAGATTCAAGTTCCTGCTTAAATTTCAAGAGCCAGATATCAATCAACGGCATATTTAAGAAACCTTCTTTCCATACCAATGAATTCCAGTGAGCATATCGTCCGTATTCATCAGGTTCATGTTCAAGATATTCCTCGTAACGGGAAATGAGATAAAAAACGGCAGAGAATACATCGAAACCAAGATCATCTTCTGTTTTATAAAAAGCTTTTACTTCCTTCCATTCAAAACATTGAATGTATTGTTTGCGGAGATCATGCTGGTGCAGTAACCCAGCTGGCTGAATATAAAATTCTGCAGCATCAATCCGCTCAACAGAATAATTCAGTTTAGCTTCATTGTATGAACGAAAGGCTTCAATATCATCCGTTAATTCAGCAGCAATAAATAATCGTTCATTGAAATACTGCAGAATATATTCAATACGTGGAGTGATATGCGGTGTGTAAACAAGCATGCTTCAAGTTACTTCCCTTTCCTGTCACGCCAAAGCTGGTTGAATGTTTTTTCAGGAAAATCCATCGGGCCACGATATCTCGTCCAGTCTTTTACAAAATTGTTGATCATCCAGTTTTTCATCTTGCGGTTTCCCATATTCATCATCTTACGGTTCTGCATGGCTGTCTTCCATACTTTCCATGCCATGCGTTCACCAAATGAAGAGAAGCCCTGCTCTACTGCTTCATGCCTGTTCTCCAGCAACAGCTCATGCAGGTTGATCCGTATTGGACAAACTTGCGTACAATTGCCGCATAAAGAAGATGCATAACTCAAATGCTTGTACTCCTCCATACCATTCATTTGCGGAGTAAGCACTTTACCAATCGGGCCGCTGTAAGTTGCACCATAACTGTGACCACCGATATTTTTATAAACAGGACATGCATTTAAACATGCCCCACAACGGATACAATACAAACTCTCCCTCATTGCAGGATTCTTCAACACGTTTGTTCTTCCATTATCCAGGAGAATGACAATCATTTCTTCCGGACCATCTGCTTCACCCGGTTGCTTTGGACCAAGTACAATACTGTTGTACACTGTTACCAACTGACCTGTTCCGAATGTGGAAAGCAACGGCCAGAATAAACCCAGGTCAGTAATGCTTGGAAGCATTTTTTCAATGCCGACAATAACGATATGTGTTTTGGGAAATGCACAACTCAATCTTGCATTGCCTTCATTTTCTGTAACGGCAATGCCGCCAACATCAGCTAAAATAAAATTAGCGCCGGTTACACCCACTTCCGCCTGTACATATTTTTCACGGAGAATATTTCTTGCAACCAATGTCAGCTGTTCGGGTGTTGCCTTGGGATCAGTTCCTAATTTATGGGCAAACAATCTTGCTACATCTTCCTTGCTTTTATGCATGGCTGGTGTAACAATATGGTAAGGCGGTTCTTCATCTAACTGCTGAATATATTCGCCTAAATCTGTTTCTACACTTTCAATATTATGTTCGGTTAAAAAATGATTCAGATGAATTTCTTCCGTAACCATGCTCTTGCTCTTCACTACCGTTTTGCAATTCTTTGCTTCACAGATTTTCAGAATTTCATCGCAGGCCTGCTGTGCATTTTCAGCCCAAATCACCTTACCACCCCGGCGTGTGAACTGCAGTTCAAATTCTTCCAGGTGCTGATCGAGTGTTTCCAGTGCCCGCCACTTTACATTCTTTGCACGTTCACGTGCAGTAAGCAGTTGTGTGAACTGTAATTTCCCTTCCGGTACTTTTGAATTGTACTTGCCTATATTGAAATTGATTGTGCGCCGGTGTTCAAGGTCCTGCGACTTGATCGTACTCTTGGCGACAAATTTATCAGCAGATTGACTCATGCTTTAAAATTACTTGTTTAATTTTTTCGATGCGTAATATTGATCAGCGATCTGTGACAGCACTTCATAAAAATCCTCCCCATACTTTCTGATGATCGCTTCCTTTAAAAATACGTAGGTGGGTACTTTTAATTTTTGCCCCAATGCACAACCCGGATTACACATTGGGTCCCTCGGTTCATAATTCACATACTCCTGCTCAGTATTTTTGCTCTTGCTGATCTTGATGGGGTACAGGTGACAGGAGATTGGTTTCTTCCAGGTTGTTTTGCCTTCATTATACACTTCTTCAAAAGAGCATTTCACAATTCCTTTTTCATCCACCAATCCATAGGCACACATTCCATTGCTGATGGTTGGAGTAACCCAGCCGAATTCACGGTCATATATATATTTTCCGCCTTCTTCAATAGTCCTCAGAGCTTCTCTATTCAACAGATGCTTCACTTTATCGAAAGCTGAATTAACTTCCTTTAATTCATCATTGGTTAATGGAGCTCCTGCATCCCCATCAATACAGCATCCGCCTTTGCATTTGTCCAGGTCGCAGACAAATTGCTCTTCCACCACTTCATCACTCACATAAATATTCTCAATTACAATCACTGTTTCAATTTTTGCGAAGGTAGGAAGGATGCCCGCAGCAATTGCAATTTCCTTTAGCAAACTATTAACAGCAGGGGCTTATGGAAAAGAAAAGATTGCTTCATCCCAAAGATTCAAACCAACCATCATGGCTAATTCACGTATGCTGACGTTTCAGCAGGCAAGCCGCTTCATCTTCAGACTGCTTTTCTGGATTCCCGTTGTATTCTTCAGCCTTTTACTTGTTCGAAATACAATCCCCTATTATTCCTTCAGTCAAACCTTTTCTTTCATAGAAGAAAGAGCCTTTTTGTTTGCAAAACCCATTTACTACTGGTGTTTCTACCTGCATATTGGTGCAGGTATATTCTGTATCAGTTCAGCGCTTCTGCAATTCTCCACTGCCATCATAAAAAAGCGAAGAAAAATTCATGTATGGAGTGGAAAAATCTATGTTTTTGTGGTGTTACTGATCGGCGCTCCAACCGGTTTGTATATGAGTTTTTTTGCTAAGGGAAGTTTTTGGGAAAGAGGTTTATTTCTGTTCATGGCAGTCTATTGGTTCATTACTACCTGGTGGGGTTTGAAAACCATTAAAGAAAAAAATGTAGTGGCGCATAAAATCTGGATGATCCGTTCGTATTCCATGGCCATGACAGCTGTTACATTCCGCATTTATCACCTGGTATTTTTTGTTCTGGATTGGGGACATCTTGAAAACTATGAAATCTCACTCTGGATCAGCGTGCTGGGCAATATGCTCATAGCAGAATATTTTATCTACAAACAAAGCAAACGTTATCTCAATTCTTTCACCATCTAAATC
>JBEBHT010000444.1:0-3348 GCA_040081135.1 Lacibacter sp.
TCCCACTTCATTTCCATATGGCTGATGAATGCCGCATCAACCATTGTATCAAACAGCATCACTTTATAACCTTTTGCTTCAGCTGCTTTGATAAATGTATTCTGCTGTTCAGGTTGTGTTGTATAAAGCAGTACTAATTTACCTTCCTTATTTATTTGCAACACCTCAGCAACAGCCCTGTATTCATCAAGTGTATAAAAAGGTGAGGAGCTTTCCTGTCCTCCCCCACTGGGGGAGTTAGAGGGGGCTAATTTCATAATATGAAACTTCCCGGCTTTCTCTAAGAACTTATCATCGGTCATCATGCCGTATTTCACAAACAGCCCGAGGCTTTCCCATTTTTCTTCAAAGCCTTTGCGGTCGTTCTTAAATATCTCTTCTAATTTATCAGCCACTTTTTTAGTGATATGTGAATTGATCTTTCTTACGTTCGGGTCGCCCTGTAAATAACTGCGGCTAACGTTCAATGGGATATCCGGACTGTCAATTACACCGTGCAGCAGCATTAAAAATTCGGGAACAATATCTTTCACTTCATCTGTTACAAATACCTGGTTGCAGTAAAGCTGAATTTTATCTTTCTGAATTTCATAACTCTGTTTAATCCTGGGGAAGTATAAAATTCCGGTTAGATTAAATGGATAATCTACATTTAAATGAATCCAGAAAATTGGCGGTTCACTGAAAGGGTATAATTCTTTATAAAAATTCTGGTAATCTTCTGCAGTCAGTTCAGATGGCTTTCTGATCCAGAGCGGATGCGTATTGTTGATCTGTTCTTCTTCAAAGAAAATGGGAACAGGTAAAAACTTACAGAAACGTTTCAGGATTCCTTTTAAACGTTCGTCGTCTAAAAACTCTTTACTTTCTTCATCTACATAAAGAATGATATCTGTACCACGTTCGATTCTTTGCGTGGTTTCTTCCAATTGGTATTCGGGGCTGCCGTCGCATTCCCATCTTACAGCTGCCCCTTCTTTATAGCTTTTGGTGAAGATTTCCACTTTCTTACTCACCATAAATGAAGAGTAAAAACCCAGACCAAACTTACCGATGATGGCATTTTCGTTTTGTCCTTTGTATTTCTCTACAAACTCTTCTGCACCTGAAAAAGCAACCTGGTTAATGTATTTCTCCACTTCTTCAGCCGTCATACCAACTCCGTTGTCGGAGATGGTGATGGTGCCTGCTTCCTTGTTCAGCTTCACTGTTACTTTCAAATCGCCCAGTTCGCCTTTGGCTTCGCCGATGGAAGAAAGGGTTTTGATCTTCTGGGTGGCATCCACTGCATTGCTCACCAGTTCACGCAGAAAAATTTCATGATCGCTGTAAAGAAATTTCTTGATGATGGGGAAAATGTTTTCCGTTTGTACACGTATACTTCCTGTTTGCATAAAATCTGTTTAGGCCGCAAGGAACAAAAAAAGTACCAGTACACAGGATTGTGACAGATTGACAAAAAATAGGCCCCGTAAAAACGAGGCCCATTTTCATAATTGTAATATTAATTACCTGTCGGAGGTGAATATTTGCTTATGTCAATAGGAAAATGCCTGGTGCTGATCTTGTTTGTTTCAAATGAAGCTTTTAATGCTTCAGCTTCTTTAATAAAACTCTTACCATCATTCGGATCATAATCGTTTGCAATCAGAAGCTGTGCTTCTTTAATTGCAGCATCCGGATTGTCAAGCAATAAATAAATTTTGGTGAGACAGTAATGTGCAGCATAGCGAAGCTTTTTATCATTCTTTTCTGTGCCCGTAATACGAGTTTTTAGGCTGTCGAAATACTGAATAACAGGGACTAATTTTTCTTTTACCATAGCAATATCGTCCTTCTCATTCATGAAAACCATTGCTTCCTTAAATGTTGCCCATGTTTTCTTCATGCCTTCATTCTCTGGATGTTTTTTGCTATCCATAATCCATAAAAAATCGCCATCAGTTATTGTCCTGTAGCCGTATCTGCTGTTCAGTTCTGTACTGAGCCTTGCCATTGCATTTGTTACTACCTCGTTAGCAATACCACTTCTAATTGTCAGTTTATTCTTATTATATTGTTCACCTACTCCATCCTTATTTTCACTTTCAGTTCCCTTCCAGATGGTGCTGCCAACACCTATTACACTATTGTATAGTTTCGTTCCTTTAAAATCCATTACAGAAACCTCTCCGGTCCATGCATAAATAGCTTCTATCCAATAATATTTTTTTCTTCCGGTTTCCTTCCCGTCTTTATCTTTTAGAATTTCTTCTCTTTCCTTTAGTTCGGGGGTTTTTAAAGACACCTCTCCCAAGTTCATATTGATAGTAATATGACCTGGAGTTTCAACACTTTTCCATCCTTGAATTGTAAGAGTGCTTTTTATTCTTTCATCATTATAAACTTCACGTACACTTTGGCTGGAAGAAATATTGAAATTGTAAGTTTTATATTCTTCAGGTAAAGGAGTTGAAGGTAAAGCACGGAATGTCCATCTGAAATTAAAGCGGTCAAGATCAACTTTTTGCGCAAATACAGTTGCATTGATCAAAAGAATTGCTGCAAGTAGAATTATTTTTTTCATATTTAGTTATGGTTATAAGAAAGGAGTTTGGTTTGACAAATCTTCACTTTTTACTATTCTGGAAACGTTAACGTTTAAAAATTAGCATTGCATTAGAAGCAGGGCCGGGATTATATAATTCCAGACGAGTATTTGTAAGAGTTTTGATCATGTAGGTATTCCCAAATAAATCAAGCTTAGTTTCATTCAGATAAAACTGCCATGTTCCTGTTTGTGTTGTTGCCTCAGAGCCGCATTTAATAGTCCCACTGTTTAGCACCAAACTGCCATTTGCACTAAATGAATATGTGTTATCTGCATTACAAGTCTGTGTTTCATTTTCAGAACCAGTAAGAACAAGGTCCATATTTGTATCGACTCCGTAACTTTCAATTGTCCATGCACCTTTTGAAAGAATATCCGTTTTTGTTTCAACTTTTGTTTCGGAATCTTTTTTGCATGAACTGCTCAATAATACAATAGCAATTAATAAACTCAGTGTTTTTTTCATTTTGTTTTTGTTTTTTGTGTGGGTAAGAATAAATAAATATATATAAAGGGAGTCTTTTAGTTTTAAGGTTATTACAAGTATCTTTTTTGTACAAGAAAATTGGCTATTGCCTGGAGATATGCAAGCCTGCTTTTTACACCATCTTTATTAAATTTTTTAAGATCGCTTGATTTGGTTTGTAATCCATCTTTCCAGGTAAAAAGGTATCTTTCTTCACCATTATAATTTGCAACAAAACAGCCACCCTCTTTATTAATTTCATAATACATCGGTCCTCCTTTTAAATCAAGGC
>JBEBHT010000065.1:0-14140 GCA_040081135.1 Lacibacter sp.
AAGTCTATCAGCAAACCCTGAACGAGCTGCGTACGAAATTTGTAATCCTTTAACTGAAAAGAAGAATCCTGTGCTTTTGATTGAGTGACTGTAAAAATGCAGGCAATTAAAATGGTTAGGGTAAATCTGAGGTTCATAAGAGTTAGTTTATATATGGCTTACCGGACAGTTCAAAAGTAAGCGTGTTACAATTACCTCTGCTAAAAAAGAATCATAATTTAAAGTATAGGTTATGTTAAAGAAAACTCTGACTATTTTCGTGGAATAAAATTCCTGAGAAGGATTCCATGAAAATTGAACAGGTCAGCAATAAGCAAACTGAAAAAGACTTTTTACAGGCAGCTGTTAATATATATAAACAGGATGCCAACTGGATCCGTCCGTTGGACAAGGATATTATACAGGTTTTTGATCCGGAAAAGAACAAAGCTTTCCGGCATGGTGAAGCAATCCGCTGGATTTTACAATCGGATGATGGCAATCTGATTGGCCGTGTAGCTGCATTCATCAATAACAGATACAAATCAAAAGGCGATGAAGTTCCTGTTGGCGGCATGGGATTCTTCGAATGTATCAATGATCAAACCGCAGCCAATCTTTTATTTGATACAGCTAAGCAGTGGCTTCAAAGCAAGGGCATGGAAGCAATGGATGGACCCATCAATTTTGGTGAACGTGACCGCTGGTGGGGATTACAGGTGGAAGGTTTTCAGCAACCATTGTACTGCATGAACTATAACTTGCCATACTATCAGCAGTTGTTTGAAAATTATGGCTTCAAGGTTTTCTTTAACCAGCATTGTTATTCGCTGAAAGTAAAAGACAAACTTGAAAAAAGATTTTACCTGCATCATGATCAGTTATCAAAAGACCCAAACTATAAAGCTGTTCACATTAAAATGAATGAGCTGGAAAAATTTGCCAAAGCCTTTGCAACAGTTTATAATAAAGCATGGGCCGGACATGCAGGAATGAAACAGATGGAAGAACGAACTGCCATCCGCATGTTCAATGCTATGAAGCCGGTAATGGATGAACGCATCTGCTGGTATACCTATTATAAAGATGAACCCATTGCCATCTGGTTAAATATGCCTGATTTGAATCAATGGTTCAAACATCTCAATGGCAAACTCGATATGTGGGGGAAACTGAAATTCATTTGGGTGAAGGCAACCAAACGCAATAAAAAATTCACCGGAATTATTTTTGGAATTGTTCCGGAGTTTCAACGGAAAGGTGTGGATGCATTTATGATTATGGAAGCGGCGAAAGTGATCCAGGAGCCAATGCTCTATGATGATTATGAAATGCAGTGGATCGGCGATTTTAATCCGAAGATGATGAATGTGGCGGCCAGCCTCGGCACACATATCAGCCGGAAATTAATTACCTACCGTTATATCTTCGACAGAACGAAAGAATTTAAACGGCATCCGGTGTTGTAATGCCCAATATTTCACAGTCTATTAAAATCTCCTGCCAACACTGAATAAAAACTGTGAAATGGTATCTCCATTGGTATCAAGTTGTAACTCAGCCAAAACGCCTATGGAAATCTTTTTTGAAATAGTATAGTTATATACAAACTCAATGTTCCCTCCTAACGCTAATGTTCTTTGAGGTGTTGTGTTAAAAAAAGTGACAACGGGGAAAGGCAACCCTGTACCCGCAGGCGGATATAAACTAAAGCCATCCCAATAAGAAGTTGATTGATACCTTACAATTGGTCCACCTTTTATTAAAAACTCATGCCGCTCATTTCTAACAAAACTATACCCGTAAAGACCTGATATTTGAAACCCTGCAGTAGTAGCTCTTACAGAAGCGTCAACTTCATTTCCTTGCTGATCAGTATAAAAAATCGGTTCAACTTTATCGTGAATTGTACCACCAATACCCACATACCAGGAAGATTTCTTTTTGAAGTATTTGCCAAACTCTGAATCATATGCAAAACCAATGATATCACCTGTGCCATTAAAGCTGGGTCCTGCGTATACCTGTATATGTCTCTGCGGTAAAGACATCTGAGCATTTGACAAAAAGGAAATCAATAAAAATGAAAACAAAAGTATGTGGCGCATGAAGATCTATTTAAATGAGATTGTAATATACCTCGCCCATTTCTATAAACAATACTTCAAACAGGGTATGTACAAACTTGCAGGGCTCTGCAAAAAAATTCTTATCATTACGGTCATATGAATACACAGCTGTTTGAACAACTCCATAATGAAGGACTGGTTACAGACAGTTCCTTTGAAAGAATAAAAGAAGACTCTGCCAAAAAACTATTTTCCATTCACTGGGAAATTAAAACTCTGTTATACCTCGGTGTGTTATTACTGAGCGGTGGTCTCGGCATTTTAATCTATAAAAATATTGATGCCATCGGTCACCAGGCCATCCTTGCATTTATTGCAGCAGTTTGCGCAGGTGCATTTTATTATTGTGTAAAGACGAAACTTCCTTTTTCAACTGCCAAAGTTGAAGCGCCCAATGTATATTTTGATTATGTATTGCTGCTGGGTTGTTTAACTTTTGTAAGCTTCATTGCTTACCTGCAGTTTCAATACAATGCATTTGGTACACGTTACGGACTGGCTACTTTTTTCCCAATGCTGGTATTGTTTTTCTCAGCTTACTTCTTTGATCATTTGGGCGTATTAAGTTTAGCTATTACCAACTTAGCTGCATGGATCGGTATTACTGTTACACCATCTCAGTTACTTCGTGTCAATGATTTCAACGGCAGTACCATCATTTATTCAGGTTTATTTCTCGGAGTATTTCTGATTGCATTGGCCTTTGTTTCAAAGCAGAAAAAATGGAAACAGCATTTTGAATTTACTTATGCCAACTTCGGTATACATGTTCTTTTTGTTTTCTGCCTCTCGGCAATGTTTCATTTCGAAAACGTATACCTTCTCTGGTTTTTACTGCTAGCAGTGTTAGCATATTTTTTCTACCGAAGATCAATACAGAATAAATCCTTTTACTTTTTAGTGGTAACCACCCTGTACACTTATGTTGGTATCAGTTATGTGGTTATCCGTTTCCTGGAATCAATGGGCAGAAGTCTTAGTATGGGTGCAATTTATCTTGGCTTACTCTATTTTATTGCTTCAGGTGTTGGTCTTGTTTTATTCCTCATCAGTTCCAACAAAAAAATAAAAGCACTATGATTGCCTATAACAACACATCCCTGCACAATGAACGGATACAGGAGCAATCCATCACTGCTTTTGAAAATAATTTTATCAGCAAAGAGGAGCTGCAGAATATACAACTGAAATATCCCGTTCAATTTTACACGCCAAATATTTTTATACGTATTGGCTTATTTATTTTAACCGGAATCATTCTTTCCTTTTCCTTCAGTCTCATTTCTATGCCATTTATGGGCACCATTGAAAATGCATGGAAGGGTCTGATGCTTTTTTTTGCTTTACTTACCTATGCCGGATTGGAATTCATGATTCGGTCGAACTGGCATTATAAATCAGGCGTTGATGATGCGTTGTTGTGGAATTTTGCCGGGATGCTCTTTGCCAGCATTAGTTTAATTCTTGATGCAGGTGCATTGACGAATTCTGTGCTGGCTTTTCTTATTTCATTGTATTGTTGCATCCGTTTTGCAGACAGGATCATGAGTGTTGTTGCATTCCTTTCTTTGCTTGCATTCCTGTTCTTTCTTTTTACCAATCACTTGGGGATTTCAAAAGCAATTATTCCGTTTGTACTGATGGCTGCATCTGCTTCTGTTTATTTTTTGATCAAGAATCTTGAAAAGAAAGAAAGTCTGAAAAACTATGAGCATTGTTTTACCATCATCAGCATTGTAAGTCTGCTCAGTTTTTATGCCGCCGGAAATTATTATGTGGTGAGAGAAGTGAACAATGCAATGTTTCATTTAACCAGTGATGGCTCTTTGCCGTTTGGCTGGCTGTTCTGGATATTAACCTTTCTCATTCCCATCCTTTACATTGCCAGAGGCATTCAAAAAAAAGATGCAATCTTTCTTCGGGTTGGATTACTGCTGATTGCAGCCATGGTTTTTACCGTGCGGAATTACTATCATCTTATCCCACATGAAGTGTTCATGACCATTGCGGGTTCTGTCCTGCTGATTCTTTCTTATGGGTTGATCAGTTATCTCAAACAACCGAAGTTTGGTTTTACCTATGCCGAGTTGAACAAAGAAAATAAAATGGAAAAGCTGCAGATTGAATCATTGATCATTGCTGAAACATTTGGTCAGCAAACCAAGCCCGCTGAAACAACAAAATTTGGCGGCGGCAGTTTTGGTGGTGGCGGAGCCGGAGGAGAGTTTTAGATTTTTTATTTACTAAAAACTATTAACGCTACTTAGCTACGTACACATGATTTACTGAGTTCTACACTCTTTCACATTATCCATTTGAGAAACAGAAGGCATTATGTCCAAAAAAATCAGCTTGTCACTTGTGCAAAAAATTTTCTTCTTGATGAACGAGGAGTGCTTCCAAAATTATCTTGCCACCACTCGTCTGTTCTTAATGGTTTAGGTGCTTCATCTGGCTTCCGCCATTTCAACGTTTCTCTAAATGAAAAATGACTGAATAAACGCATGTATTCACCAAGATAAATATCAGCTACCCTTTTATTACCTCGAATGATAAGCATATTCTCATCGTTATCTTCTGTAGATGCTGCACTGAAGTTTGCAGACCCTGCAATAACAATCGGATCGTTGCTCAAAGGATCAACAAGCATAAACTTATTATGTATATACCTTACATTTGTGTTCAAGCCAGTTAGCCTTTCTTTTACCCAACCATCAAATTCATTTGTGCGTACAAAATCCCCAATAGCAAAAACATTTTCTACCTTTCTCCTTAAATCATCAATAAACTTTTCTTCTGCATCCTTTGCAGGGCCATCTTCCATAGGCCTGGTTTTCTTTTCCATCAGTGCTAATCTCATAGGTGCTGTACTATTTTCATATACATCACGAAATATTTTATTCATACCAAAAGCAAATGTCATGAACAACCCATCCTTAGCATTAGTTGCCAGCTTTGCATAGAAATCTAAAGCATTAAGGTTTTTACGAGGACTGAAAAGAACAGACGTTCCTTTAGGAATCGGAATTGCCGGAAGTGGTGTTAGTGTTTCCACCACGGTTTTCAAAGGCGGATTTTTTTGATCAGCTTTCAATTCATTCCAGTAATCAAGATAAAGCTTTGCAATAACCGGATCTTCCACGACATGTGCAACATTTGAATGTCCATAAATTCCTCCATCTGAAAAATTAACTCCACCTGTCCATACAGATACAGGTTTTTTGTTCTGCCCTTCTAGTTTTACAATGAACTTGTTGTGTGAAATGTAAGATTTGCCTTCTTTTCTGGGAGTACAAAAATCGGTTAATCCTAAATGCTCAACCATTTCAACATTTATTTTACCAGGACTGGGTTTCCTCGCATCATAAACAACTTCAATATCAACTCCTGTATCTTTAACCTGCTTAATAAGGTTTAATATCTTTACAAAATTAAATTCGTAAGCCGCTATTCTAAGTGAATGCTTACCTGGTTTGCAAGATTTGATAAAATTTTCCAAAGCCTCATATAAACCTCTTGACAACCACTCAAAAGCTTTATCATTTGGCACATCTTTGGGGCTCTTATCACCAAAGCGACGCATATACTCCTGTGATGCAGCCGAACCTCTGTTGAAATAAATATCATGATCTCCTGTTTCAGGACTTTCGGTTGTTACTATTACAGACGTAACAGCAATGGGCATAAGGTTTTGTGGGTTTCCCTTTAATGCAGTAACTGTGTACGTGTATTTATATCCTGGCTTTGCAGAATAATCTGCCCACTGAAAACTTTGCACCGGATGATCTTTTGTTGAATACATGGTTCCTGATGGAAACCCTGGGTCGGTTTCTGCAAAGGCTTTAATCCCTTCGAGATAATAAGATTCATTCTCAGTATGATCAGTTCTATGTACAGAAAAACCCAACAAGCCTTTGCACTTTGTTTTTGGGAAATTAAACCCTAAAACAACAACATAAGTTCCTGCAACTGCATTCACCTTTAATCCATTAGAGGTTTTTGATACTCGCATCTTTTTGGTTTTAAGTTTATTAATTATTTGCTGCTAAAGAGATTTATAAAATTATTGTCCTTTTTTGCCGATTTCCCCTTTTAATCACCCAATTCTAAAGGCGATTTCACAAAAAATAAAAGGTGTAAAAAACAATGAAATTCCGTAAACTAAATATATATAGACTAGTAACAGAAATCAATACCACTAAGCGGGTGATTTGCATTAAATAATAGTTAAGAGGATCCTTAAATTATTCCTGTTTTTTGTTCTAGGCTTAAACAACAATAATTCTTAGCCCGTATTCGCAGTCATTCACACTTCTAGGTCTCATAGCAAGAGCTTCAATACTTTTGTTAATATCCACATTAAAACGACCTTCCATTTCTTTCCTTAAATTGCACCCGTAGTTATGGATAAATTCATCGTTTCGGCACGCAAGTACAGACCCCAGACTTTTGATACGGTTGTGGGGCAGAGTCATATCACCACCACGCTCAAAAATGCTATCAGTCACAACCAGCTGGCGCATGCGTTTTTGTTCTGCGGTCCGAGGGGTGTGGGCAAAACCACCTGTGCCCGTATCCTGGCCAAAACCATCAACTGTGAAAACTTACAGCCCAATGGTGAAGCCTGCGATGTGTGTGTAAGCTGCCGTACGTTTAACGAAGGAACCTCACTCAATATTCATGAACTTGATGCCGCCAGTAACAACTCGGTGGATGATATCCGTTCGCTGATTGAGCAGGTTCGTTTTGCTCCGCAAATGGGCAAATACAAAGTGTATATCATTGATGAGGTACACATGCTCAGCTCCAGTGCCTTCAATGCGTTTCTGAAAACACTGGAAGAACCTCCCTCCTACGCCATTTTTATTTTAGCCACAACTGAGAAACATAAAATTCTGCCAACCATTTTAAGCCGTTGTCAGATCTTCGATTTCAAACGCATTACCGGCAATGATACCGTTGATCACCTGCAGGAAATTGTAGACAAGGAAGAAATTAAAGCAGAGAAAGCCGCTTTACAGGTGATTGCACAGAAGAGCGAAGGTTGTATGCGTGATGCACTGAGCATCATGGATAAGATTGTTAGTTTTACCAACGGTGAATTGACTTACCAGAATACATTGGAGCATTTGAACATTTTAGATGCTGATTATTTTTTCAAACTGTTAGATGCCATGCAGCAACAGCAACTGGCTGATGCCATGTTGCTGTTTGATGATATTAACCGCAAAGGTTTTGAAGGTGATATGGTGCTGAATGCCATGAGTGAATTTTTCAGGAACCTGCTGGTTTGTAAAGATGAAAAAGTGGCTAATCTTTTAGAGGTTGTTGAAAGCTTCAAAGACAAATACATTGCTGCTGCCAAAAAAACTTCTGCTTCCTGGATCATCAGTGCATTGAACCTGCTGAATGAATCAGAGATCAATTACAAACAGGCTCGCAATAAACGTTTGCATGTTGAACTGGCGTTGATAAAACTCACTTACCTGCAACAGGCTATTGACCTTTCATCTGATAAAAAAAAAGTAACTGATAAAGCAAAGGCGGTTCAGTTCAGGGCGTTGAAACCGATGAGTGTTGCTGAAGTGCATAATGCAGAAAGCAAAACACAGCTAACAGGTACCGCTAAATTAATCATTGAAGAGCCGAAGGGAAGCTATCAGCCTCAAGCTGCCAGCTACAAGCCGCAAGCCATAAGCAACAAGCAGGAAAAGCAGAACGTAGCTACCTCAACTTCTACAGTTTCGGGTGGAATGAAGGGCGGTCTTTCAAGAATCCGTCAGAAAATTTCAGACGATAATAATCTTGTTACCACTCAATCAAAACCATTAGAAGCTGAACAGTTAAGCATTGCCTGGCAGGAATATATTCTCAAATTAAAAACTGCACAGAAGCATTCGGTTGTTTCCACAATGGAAATGATGGAATGTAAAATTAAGAGTGAAGAACTATTTGAAGTGATCTGTTACGGAAATATTCAGCTCGGTTTTTTAAAACAGGAAAAAACTCCGCTGCTGGAACATATGCAGCACTTCTTTCATAATCCTTCCATCAATATTCATGTGGAGCTTGTTGAAGCACCGGAAGAAAATAATCCTGTTGACCGTCCGCTTTCAACGAAAGAACAATTCATGAAGATGACAGAAAAATATCCGCTGGTAAAGGAATTAAGAGACCGGCTGGGGATGGAACTGGATTATTAATTTTTACATTTTCTCAAGAACAAGATCATAACGCATCGCCGACTTGATGTATAGTCTCCTCCCGGAAATGGCATATTCAGAAGGTTTGCATGGATGAACCGATTGCAGACCACATGACATCAGCACCGTTAATAAACCTCTGCCAAAATCATCTTCATTTACCTTGGTCATGGAAAAACTGCCGAAGTTCACTTTATTGCTGTCGATTATTTGATAAGTGCCTTCGCTGAATGTATTCACCAATGTAGTGCCGAAATAAGTTCCGTCGCTTTTGAATGTTATGGAAAGATAGCTGCTGGCTGATGTTGGTGGGAACTGGCTGCTGGATGTTGACCTGTCAATAACTTCTGTCAGTTTCCATGTGCCGGTAAATACGGTATCAGTCTCCTGCTTTTTACAGGAACTGATCAGTAACAACATCAACATTGCGGGAACAAGCAGTTTCATAGACCAAATTTAATACTATTGACACTGAGCCCGGAGGTTTCGTTGCAGCCGGGTTAGGAATAAAACAAGGCCTAACCCGGTAGCATTTAGTTTTTAGCCGGTCATTTTTTAGGCCGACTTTTGACTATCGTCTATTGACAATTGACTATCGGCTTGTTTTTCCTCTTTTTGCCTTAATTTCACGCCCTTATTACGACTTAAAAAAACTGATTATATGGCCGAAGTAATACGTATGCCGCTGTTGAGTGATACCATGACCGAAGGAAAAATTGTGAAATGGAACAAACAGGTGGGCGACAAAGTAAAAAGTGACGATGTGCTGGCAGACGTGGAAACCGATAAAGCGACCATGGAAGTGGTTGGTTATGCCGATGGCACCTTATTATATATTGGTGTGCCCGAAGGAAAAGCAGCACAGATCAACGAAATCATTGCCATTGTTGGTAAAGATGGCGAAGATTATAAAGGTTTACTTGATGGACCTGCTGCTTCATCAGCTCCCGCCCCAAGTGCCCCTGCTCCTGCAGCAACCGAAACAGCCGCTGCTCCTGCAGGTGCTGATGCTGATGCACTGGCGAAAAGTCTTGGCGTTACAGTTATCCGCATGCCGTTGTTAAGCGATACGATGACCGAAGGAAAAATTGTTGCCTGGAATATGAAAGTAGGTGATGCGGTAAAGGCAGATGAAAGTCTGGCTGATGTTGAAACCGATAAAGCTACCATGGAAGTGGTTCCTTATGTTGATGGCACTTTGTTATTTACAGGTGTTGAAGCAGGCTCTGCTGCTAAAATAAATGACGTAATTGCCATTATTGGTAAAGCAGGTACAGATATCAGTGGATTATTAGGTGCATTGAAAAATACAGGAGCTGCAAAACCACAAACAACTGCTGCCACAACAGCAAGTGCCCCCGCAGCAACTGAAACACCTGAAGCTACGGCCTCTTCATCTTCAACTAACGGAAGATTAAAAGCTTCTCCTTTAGCCAAAAAAATTGCTGCCGATAAAGGCATTGATCTGAAAGCCGTTCATGGCAGTGGCGATGGCGGAAGAATCATTAAAAAAGATATAGATAATTACTCGCCAGCCGTAGCTTCAGCGAAGGCTGGTACTCCTCCAGCTGCTGCAGCAGCTTCTGCTCCTGTGGTTACATTTACGCCGGGTGCCGGCGAAGGTTTTGTTGATACACCAAACGGAAGCATGCGTAAAACCATTGCCCGCCGTTTGGGTGAAAGTCTGTTCACTGCTCCACATTTTTATTTAACGATGGAACTGAACATGGATAATGCCATGGCTGCACGTACACAGTTGAATGCCGTGAGTCCAGTGAAGATCAGCTTCCAGGATATCATGATCAAAGCATGTGCAATGGCTTTGCGTAAACACCCAGCTGTAAACAGTTCATGGATGGGCGAATTTATCCGCACATATAATCATATTCATATTGGCAGTGCCGTTGCAGTTGAACAGGGATTAATTGTTCCTGTATTCAAATTTGCTGATCAGAAATCATTGAGCCAGATTGCACAGGAAGCAAATGGCTTGTATGATAAAGCAAGAACAGGTAAACTGCAGCCACAGGAATTCAGCGGTAACACATTTACGATTTCAAATTTGGGTATGATGGATATTGAAGATTTCACTGCCATCATCAATCCTCCCGACAGCTGTATTCTTGCTGTTGGTAAAATCAAAGAGATCGTTATTAAAAAAGCCGATGGAAATTTTGGAACAACCAATGTTATGAAAGTAACCCTGAGTTGCGATCACCGCAGTGTGGATGGTGCAGTTGGTGCAAGCTTCTTACAAACATTGAAGAAGTTTATTGAGAACCCGGTAACAATGCTCGTTTAATTGCATACAATTCTTTTTCATAGATCCCGTTACAGTTTTGTAACGGGATTATTTTTTCAATGATTACATATTTAGCAGAATGAGATTACGATTGGTTCTTGCTTTACTGTTTGGCTCTCTTGCTGCGGCTTCAGCACAGGATACATTAACTGTTGCTGACAGTACACCCATTCAATCAGTAAAAAAGAACAGCAGGGCAATCAAGCCTGTTACATATATCATCCCTGCTGCAATGATCACTTATGGATTGGTTGCACTGGAAAGTAAACCACTGATACAACTCGATCAAAACATCAAACAAATAATCTGGGATAAAAATCCGCACAAAACAACAAGGCTTGATGACTATACAGGATTTGTTCCCATTGTTGCCGTTTATGCATTGAACATGGCGGGTGTAAAAGGCAAACATAATTTTGTTGACAGAACATTATTGCTGGGATTGAGTTATGCACTTGCAGGTGCAATTGTTACTCCTGTTAAACATCTAACCCATAAATTTCGGCCAGATGGTTCAAACAGACTGTCCTTCCCTTCAGGTCACACCAGCC
The DNA here is from genome assembly GCA_040081135.1 of Lacibacter sp. GTDB lineage: Bacteria > Bacteroidota > Bacteroidia > Chitinophagales > Chitinophagaceae > Lacibacter. The sequence goes on from JBEBHT010000065.1 coordinate 11,165, forward strand.
AGGCATTTGTTTCGGCAGAATTTTTACGAATGGAGTATAAAGATGTATCACCCTGGTATGGAGTGGCAGGTTATGCTGTTGCTGCAGCAACCGGTTATTTGCGGATGTACAATAACAAACACTGGATGAGCGATGTAGTTGCCGGTGCTGGGGTGGGTATTCTTTCTGTACAGTTTGTTTACTGGGTCTATCCAAAGCTTAAACAGAAATTCTCGAAGAATAAAAATGGAACAGCAATGGTTGTCCCCTATTACCATGACAAAGAAGGCGGCTTACTTTGTGTCGTACATTTAAGATAAAAGAATTCAAATCATTTCCTTTTCCTGTTGGGTATATCAGCTGGTTGGTTCTGCCAAAAAAAGCCGATATTGAATATCGTTTGCCATCATACTGAAACAATATGATTTTAAAAAGCACCATCCAATTATTGCGGTTTCATTTCTCCTTTTTTTTAATGCCGGTATATTTCTTTGCATTAACGCAATTGGTAAACATTAACTGGACAAGAGCCATCCTCATCTTTGTTATACTGCATGTGTTGGTTTATCCTTCCAGTAACGGATACAACAGTTATATGGATAGAGATGACTCCCCTATCGGCGGATTAAAAAAACCTTTGCAGCCAACCAAGCAATTATTTTATGTAACGATCCTCATGGATATACTGGCAATTGGTTTAGGCTTCTTCATCAGCCCATGGTTCGTGTTGGGAACATTCATTTATATCACTGCCTCAAGGATGTACAGTTACCGTGGTATCAGGTTAAAAAAATATCCTTTAGCCGGGTATCTTACCGTCATCATATTCCAGGGAGCATTGGTTTTCTGGATGGTGTATCACGGCAGTCATGAATCTTTAAAAACATCCATGCCTCTTGCAGCAATGATTGCTGCCAGTTTATTGATTGGCGGTTTTTATCCGCTTACTCAAATCTATCAGCACAAACAGGACCTGGACGATGGAGTAAAAACCATCAGCTATCATTTAGGATACAAAAAAACATTCCTGTTTTGTGCATTCATATATTCTGTTGCTATGCTGTTAGTTGGTTATGTATTTTTTTCATCGCTTATGATTAGAGAGTTTTTTGTATTGCTCATTTTTTTCCTGCCCATTCTCGTATATTTCTTTTGGTGGGCAGCAAAGGTTTGGAAAACAGAAACTGCGGCAGATTTTTTGAATACCATGCGTATGAATATTCTGGCAAGTATCTGCACCAATGCAGCATTTATCACCGTATTAATTATGAACCAGTTTGAGTAAGATTATTTCTATTGGTACAGCCGTTCCGGCATTTAAACATGCACAGAAAGATATTTTGCAGTTTATGCAACAGGTATATGCCTTGGATGCAGTTGAAAACAGGAAACTGAAATTCCTTTATCACCAGAGCGGAATTGAAACCCGTTATTCTGCCATTCCCGATTACAGTCAGCAAATTGATGAATGGAAATTTTATCCGCACAGTGAAAACATGGAACCGTTTCCCAACATAGAACACAGGATGAACTGGTATAATCGTCATGCACCACAATTATCGGTTGATGCTATTCGCAACTGCATTGAACATAAAATTCACAGTCATGAAATCACGCATCTTATTACCGTCAGCTGTACTGGCATGAGTGCCCCCGGACTTGATCTGATGGTGACAGATATGATGGATCTTCCGAAAACAATTTTCCGCACCTCCATTAATTTCATGGGTTGTTACGCAGCCATTCATGCAATGAAGCTGGCAGATGCCATTTGCAAAACAGAACGGAATGCAAAAGTGATGATTGTTTGTACAGAGCTTTGCACTCTGCATTTTCAAAAAGATCCAAGCCCGGATAATATTACTTCTACTCTTTTGTTTTCTGATGGAAGTGCTGCTGCACTGATAGTTCATGACGAAGATGAACATGAGGGACTGCATTTAAAAAGTTTTTACAGTGAAATTGTTGCCAAAGGAAAAAGAGATATGGCATGGGAACTTTCGTCCACAGGATTTTTAATGACATTGAGTGGATATATTCCTGATTTGATTGAAGAAGATTTTGAACCATTGGTAGGGCGTGCTTTACAGCATGCAGGATTAGATAAAAAACAAATCAGCAACTGGTGTATTCATCCCGGCGGCAAACGTATTGTTGATTCAATTCATAAAAGTTTGCATCTTACAAATGGCGAACTTGATACCAGCTATAAAGTACTGAAAGAATACGGCAACATGTCTTCGCCTACTATTTTATTTGTGCTGAAGGAAATTATGGAGTCAACAGAACGAAAAAAAGATCAATTGGTTTTTGGTGCAGCATTCGGACCGGGATTAACAATGGAAACTTTTACAGCTTCAGCACATGCCTGATTTCTCCAAGCGATCATATCAAAAAGAACTGCTCGACAGGGATGACATTCCGTTTGAAGACATCAAACAGAATATGAAGGAACTGGATTTCATTAATACTTATCTCGGGGGACATCAAATTACCATTGCAGGACTTCAGCTCTTACTCAGGAAAACAACTGCCCAAAAAATAACGATCTGTGAAATTGGTTGTGGTGGTGGTGACAATTTAAGTGCAATCCGAAAATGGTGTTCAAAGAAAAATATTTCAGTAAAACTGATTGGTATTGATATCAACCCCAATTGTATTGCTTTCGCCAAATCGAGAAAAGTGAATGATAAAATTGAATTTATAACTTCTGATTACAGAGATGTTTTCTTTGAACAGAAGCCTGATATTATTTTTTCTTCCTTGTTCTGTCATCATTTTACTGATGAAGAATTGCACCAGCAATTTTTTTGGATGAAAGAAAAAGCAACGCTTGGTTTTTTTGTAAATGACCTGCAACGTCATTTCCTGGCTTATCATTCCATAAAAATATTAAGCAGTATTTTTTCAAAATCATATCTTGTAAAGAATGATGCACCCTTAAGTGTGCTGAGAGGTTTTTCAAAAAAAGAAATACAAAACATTCTCAGCGGGGCA
>JBEBHT010000445.1:0-3251 GCA_040081135.1 Lacibacter sp.
GGAACAATTGAATCGCCACAATACTACTTTAGTAATAATACACCTGAAGTGCGTGAAGCAATGGATAACCTTATGCTTACACATGGATGGAGAAGATTTAAATGGCATGAGATACAAGAGGGTAATAAACCAGTTTTAAAATTTTTACCAGAGTATAATGGGCATATTGTTACAGGAAGAGTAGTAAAGACGGGGTTAAACTTACCCGGAAAAGATATTCCTGTGTATTTTTCTGTAGCAGGCAAGCGATTGCAATTGCATACTGCGTTGAGTGATACAAACGGAAAGATAATGTTCAATGTTAAAGATTTTTATAATGAGGGTGAAATTATTGTTCAGTCGAATTCACAAAAAGACAGTTTATATAGTGTAGAGATTGATAACCCTTTTTTTCCTGGTTATGCAAACAGGCCATTACCCATATTCTCATTGCAGCAGGTGAAGAAACCGGAATTAGAAAAACGTCATGCAGCTCTTCAGATACAGACTATTTATCACAATCAAAAATTTAATCAATTCAATACATTAATCGATAGCAGTGCTTTTTTCTTTAAACCCGATATAACATATTTATTGGATAATTATGTAAGGTTTACAACAATGGAAGAGGTAATGATTGAATATGTGAGAGAAGTGAAAGTAAAAAAAACAAAGGGGAATTATCGGTTTGCTGTATACAACATTAATCAGCAACTATTTTTTGAAGAAGATCCGTTGCTCCTGCTCAATGGTGTCCCTGTTTTTAATGGTAATAAATTAATGTCATATAATCCATTGAATATAGAAAAGCTGGAGGTTATTGAACGGATGTACCACTTTGAGAACATGCTTTTCAGCGGAATTGTAAATATGGTTACATATGATGGCAACCTGAGTGAATATGAGTTGGATCCCAATGTTACTATTATGGATTATGAAGGCCTTCAATTACAGCGACAGTTTTTTTCTCCAGTATATGAGTCAAAGGAACAATATGAAACCAGACTTCCAGATTGCAGAAACGTTTTGTATTGGACACCGGACGTTTCAATTGATGAAACCGGGAAAAAGGAAATTAGCTTTTATTGTTCCGATTTGCCTGGTAATTACGTAATTGTATTGCAAGGTCTTTCTGAAAACGGCAAAACTGGAACTCAGACTCTGCTGTTTCAAGTAAGAAAATAATACAATTATGTTGAAAAAAAATCTCAATACTGATTAATGAGCATATCTAAATCAGTTTGAATATGGTATCCCCTTGTTTTAAAACAAAAGCCAACCTTATATTGTTTGTATGTCTTGATTAATCATTATCGCAAAGCATTGTACAATACCTCAACAGTATGTAATGCCTTTTTTTGTGTTCCATCTTTTATCTGGTGACGGCAACTGGTACCTGGTGCAGCAATAATGGTTTCTGCTGATTGCTTACGCACAGTTGGAAATAACACCAGCTCTCCTATCTGCATTGACACATCATAATGCTCTTTTTCATAACCAAATGATCCTGCCATGCCGCAACAGCCGGAAGGAATGGCTTCTACTTTATAATTTTCAGGAAATGATAATAGTTTAACCGAGTCAGCTAGTGAACCAACTGCCTTCTGCTGACAATGACCATGCAACTGAATTAGTTTTGATTCTTTGCTAAACAACTCTTTACTGATAGTTCCTTTTTCTATTTCTCTAACAAGAAACTCATCAATGAATAACGCATTTTTTGCCAGCGACTTTGCAGCAACCAGATTTTCATCTGTTGCAAGATCAGGATATTCATCACGGAATGTTAAGATGGCTGATGGCTCAATGCCAAGTAATGGTGTTTTATCTGAAATCAAATCCTTCAGCAACTCAATATTCTTATTGGCGATTGTTTTCGCTTTTCTTAGCAACCCTTTCGACAACCAGGTTCTTCCGCTTTCTTCATGTTGAGGAATCAGCACTTCATATCCTAATTTTTCAAGCAACTGAACAGCAGTGATACCAATGTGTGCATCGTTGTAATTGGTAAACTCATCACAAAATAAGTATACTTTCCCCTTGCTGATTGCCTGTTGCCTGTTAGAGGTTGGTCGTTTTGTAAACCAATCTTTCAAAGTTACTTTACTCAACGTAGGCATTGAACGCTTCACTGCAAATCCTACACTACGTTTAATAATGTTACTGGTAAAGTTATTTGTCATGAAGAAATTGTAAACCGATGGTGCAACAGAACCCAGCTTTGCGCTGGCGGTGAAATTAGCAATCATCCTTGAACGGAAAGGAACACCGTTGGCATCATAATAATGCTGCAGAAATTCTGCTTTCAGTTTCGCCATGTCCACATTCGACGGACATTCACTTTTACAGGCTTTGCAACTCAAACACAAACTCATCACTTCATAAATTTCTTTATGATCGTACCGGTTCAGTTTATTGGAATGAGTTAAGAATTCACGCAGAATATTTGCTCTTGCCCTTGTAGTGTCTTTTTCATTGCGGGTTGCCATAAATGACGGGCACATAGTTCCTCCACTCAAATGCGTTTTCCTGCAATCACCCGATCCATTGCATTGCTCTGCATGCTGCAAGATATCCTGCTGATGAAAACGGAAAATGGTTTTAAACTCCGGAGTAAACTGCCCGGGTTCATAACGCAGCATCGTGTTCATGGAAGGTGTATCAACAATCTTATTGGGATTGAAAATATTATTCGGATCCCAGCTATACTTTACCTGCTTCAGTAAACCATAGTTCTTCTCCCCCACCATTTGCTTAATAAATTCACCACGCAAACGTCCATCACCATGTTCACCGCTCAATGAACCATTGTATTTCTTTACAAGTGTTGCCACTTCTTCAGCAATGTTGCGGAAGAGTTGATTTCCTTCTTTTGTTTTTAAATTGATGATTGGTCGCAAATGAATTTCACCTGAACCTGCATGTGCATAATGCACAGAATACAATCCATTTTTTTTCAACAATACATTAAAGTCCCGGATAAAATCGGGCAGATCATTTACATCAACTGCAGTATCTTCTATCACCGCCACAGCCTTTTCATCGCCGGGAAGATTGGCCAGCAAACCAAGTCCGGCTTTACGTAACGCCCAGATTTTTTTTGTATCAGCTCCAAATAAAACAGGAAAATGATAACCCAATCCGGCTGCACGCATTTCTGCTTCTACCTCTTTGGTAATCTCTAATATTTCTTCCCTGGTTTCTTTTGCAAATTCAATTACAAGAATAGCACCCGGATCGCCCTGCACAAAAAAACGGTTCTTGCTCTGTTC
>JBEBHT010000066.1:0-13875 GCA_040081135.1 Lacibacter sp.
GCACCATACCCATATTGCGGGTGATACTGGTTCACAAAAGACTTCACTTCTGCTTTTAACCGCAGTGCATCATGTATTTCATCTCTTAATCTTCCTTCGCCCACACCATGAATGATAGTTAAAGAAGGTTGAAAATGAAGGATGGCTAATTCATAATATTTTTCAAACTCTTTTAACTGGGCAGTGAGTATTTCAAAATTGCTGAGATGTTTCCAGTCGTGAATGATTTTTTCAATATGCAGATCAACCACTGTTCTTGCAGGTGGAATATGCTGTCTTGCTTTTCCTGCATCATAAATTTTATAACCTGCAGCGCTTAACTTGTCCATATCAACCTTGTCAACGATCACCCTATCAGGATAGGTTTCCATCAGCTGATACGTAAAACTGGCTTCATTTTTTTTCAGCATTTCTTCAATACGCTGAAACAATTGTTTTGCTTTCAGTTTTAAGGATGCTTCAAAATGTTCGGCTTTCTTTTTATCGGGTTGAGATAAAGAGAACTCAAAATCAAAACGTGGTGAATCGTTCATCTTTTCAAAGTCCACATCATGAATATAGAAATCATTGTAAGGAAGAATTTCATTCTTCAGGTTGAATTCGCTGTCGCCTGTATAACGCAGATGGTAATCGAACTGAAAAGCTGTATCCGTATTATTCACTAAATAAATGCGGAAGTATTCCACCACATCATCATCAAAAATATCTTTATCGAAGACTGGTAAGAAAGAAATCCAGATCCCCTCTCCCACTTTATAGTCCTTAATGGCAGAACCTTTTTCTTTCTTTACATTATCAATATACTTTTTCTGGGGCTTGGGGAGTTCTTTCTTTTTTTCCATAAACCGTTTGAGATATGGAAACTCAAGCTGGTCAATATAAACGGGAAACTGAACACCGTCTACTTCAACACTCACCATTTTCTTATCTATAATATCAACCACTTCACCTTCTTCATTGGAATGGATCAATAAAACTCTGTCACCTACCTGGAACTTCATATTCGTTATTTATACTGCAAAAATAACCCCGGCCGACAATATCTGATTAATCAATCTCTGTCATCACTCAGAATTTGCTTCCGGGGCTGTCAAACACCACACACTGTACTCTATCCCCATTTATGTTTATGAGGCCGCTCATCATTGTGGGTTTTCATCCATTCGTCCACGCTGATGGGGCCGCTGCCTTCAACAGTAAAGAATACAAGGAGGATCAATATCAAAACAGAGAACCATAATTCAGATTGGGTCTGGAACAGTCCTCCGGCAATGTTTACAAAAATGATTGCACCCAGCAGAATGGGGATCTGGATAATACAGGCAAACCGGGTTAATAAACCGCAAATGATCAAAGCGCCGCCAATGAGATGAGCAAAAACCACGTAGTGCGAAGCAAAGCTGACAGAGAAAGTGTTAATGATAGCTGCTTTACCGATTGTGTTGGTCAGCTCCGTCATGTTGTTGATGTATTGAAATCCTTTCATGACGAGTACAAGACCCAGCGTAATACGAATAAAGTCAATCCATTTGGGGTGATGGGCATCTCCCCATTTTTCAATGCGTTGTACGAGATTCATAATGGCAAATTTTTATGTGAAAGAAGCTATGTAAAAGTTACAACCCTTTTACAGCTTTTCCAAGTAAATTTTTGCACCGGTGGTCTGTCAATGTTTATTTAATCTTCCGTTTCAGGTAGGCAGCATAATCTTCCTGTGCCGCAGTATATTCCTGAACAATAAGTGGTGAAGTAAAAAGAAAATCGGCTGTTGCCCTGTCACAGGCAGTGGGAATATTCCAGGTTACTGCTAAACGCAGCAATGCTTTTACATCCGGATCATGCGGCTGTGCTTCCATGGGATCCCAGAAAAAAATCAGCACATCTATCTTTCCTTCTGCTATCATTGCCCCCACCTGCTGATCACCACCAAGCGGGCCGCTGAGAAATTTTGTTACATGCTGGTCCAGTTTATCTTCCAGCATTTTACCGGTTGTACCCGTTGCAAAAAGCTGATGTTTGGCTAATGCAGTTCGGTTATAAAAAGCCCAGTCAATTAAATCAGTTTTCCTGTTATCATGTGCTACTAATGCAATTCTTTTTCTGGCTGACATTTTCCTTGTTGTCATACGAAGTAATATTTAAGGCAGGTAATTTCCGGCAAATTTAATTACTGTGGAGTTGCCAGCTTGCTCTTTTTATAGCCATATAAAAAATAAACGATCAGTCCCAAAGCCAGCCATCCGAGAAACCAGGCCCAGTTATTTTTTGTCATTCCTGTTAACAGGTACAAACAGGTGCTTAAACCCATGAGCGGAATCAGTGAATATTTTTTAATGAAAGATATCACAGCGAGAATTACACACAGGCCCCAGAAGATGATCAATGTAATTTGAGGTGTTGCTGCATCCATGAAGGATATTTTACCTGAAGTATAATCTGCATTTGAACTGAAATCAAAATTCAGCAGATTCTGCCAGTAACCTTTTACATAAATACCCAGAAGTGCGATAGCAATAAGAATGATCGCCGGAAAAATAAACTGCCCATTGATATAAGGTAGATGAAATTTTCCTTCTATCTTTTCTTTTCTTGGAATGAGCAATACGCCGCCGCAAACAAGTACGAATGCAAACAGCGTTGCAATACTTGTAAAGTCGAGAACAAAGGTTTTATCAGTAAATAGAATAGGTACGCCAACAACAAACCCTGTAATAATGGTTGCAAAAGAAGGTGTTTTGTATTTGGGATGTATTTTCTGAAACACCGGAGGCAATAAACCATCACGGCTCATGCTCATCCAGATGCGTGGCTGCCCCATTTGGAAAACAAGCAATACACTTGTCATGGCAATAACTGCACTGATGGCAACAAGGATCTGCATCCATCCTACATTGAGGTTTTGTTTTTCAAAAATGAATGCAAGCGGATCGCCTACTCCCTGGAAATTTCTGTAGTTTACTGCACCAGATAAAACAAGCGTCAACAAAATATAAACGACGGTACAAATTACCAGTGAATACATCATTCCTCTTGGTAAATCACGTTGTGGATTTTTGCTTTCTTCAGCCAGCACACTAACAGCATCAAAACCGATATATGCAAAGAACACTCCGCTTACTGCAGCCATCACTCCACTGAATCCATTCGGCATAAAACTTTTTACGCCGGCATCATCAGCAGGCATCCAGTTAGGTGTTAATCCATTTGAAAAAACAAGATAACCGCCAACCAGGATAACCAGCAGCACAACAGCCATTTTTAAAATCACCATTACATTACTGAAATTCCGGCTTTCTTTAATGCCTCTGTAAACAAGATAAGAGATCAATACATTAATGATTAATGCCGGTACATCCACTATAAAACGTAAGCCCGCAATAACGGGTGCATTATTCCATGCACTGATTACTTCAGCATTTGTACTGCCACTGGTAATACCATCTTTCGCTTCCATATAACTGGTGCTGAGCCAGGCAGGAATATCAACTCCCAATTTTGTAAGAAAAGAAGTAAAGTAATCACTCCAGCTGAATGCTACATAAATATTACCGATTGAATATTCCATGATCAGCGCCCAGCCAATGATCCATGCAAACAATTCACCAAAGCTGGCATAGGCATAAGTATAAGCGCTGCCTGCAACCGGGATGCGGCTTGCAAATTCAGAATAACAAAAAGCAGTAAAGCCACAGGCAATGGCAGTAATGATAAACAGTAACACAACGCCCGGACCACCGTTAAACACGGCACCACCCAAACTGCTGAAACTTCCTGCGCCTAAGATGGCTGCAATACCAAAGAACGTTAAATCACGAACGGTAAGAACCCGGTGTAAACCACCTCCTCCACCGTGAGCATCATCGCTCCCTTCAGCTAAAATGGATGAAATCTTTTTTGTGCGGAACAAACTGTTACTCATATTGCCTGTTATTTTGGAAGCGTCAAAATAGCGAAAAATAATGAAATGAGTAATTCGTAAGCAGTTATAATAAGAGAAATGATTGGAAGTTGTTTACCTGATCAACATCACCACTCCTCTCCGGATGAATGTTTCACCGGTTGTATCGCAGATCAGTTCAGTAAAATAAGTGTAACTGCCAATCTCTGCAGGATATCCCATATAAATCCCATCCCATGATGCTGTGGGGTCATCCACTTTTACATTCCTTCGTTCAAATACTTTATTGCCCCAGCGGTTGAAAACAACAATTGATTTGATGAGTGATGCACCGTTTCCGATTACGCCGAACACATCATTCTTTGTATCATTATTCGGTGTAAATGCATTGGGAATATAAATCTGATCACCATTACAAAGGATTTTAATGGTCACTGTATCAGCCGCCATACAATTCTGTGCAGTAAATACATTCAGAATATAAGTTGTTGTTGTTGTTGCAGTACTTACAGGTGAAGCACACTGTGTACAGCTGAGATAAGTAGCCGGACTCCATAACCATTTGGTGATGTCACTGCTCCCTACAGGATTTAACTGAACAGCTGCTCCGGGAGTGGCATCAACATCGGGCCCTGCATTTACCTGGGGCTTACTGTTGACTGTCAGGTTGATGGTGGCAGTATCAGTAAAACATCCATCACTATCATAGCCAACAATTGTGTAGGCAGTTGTCAATAATGGATTCGCTGTAACTGAACCTGTTGTTGTATTGCTTAAGCCCTGCGTATTGTTGATCCATTTATAAGTTGATGCACCATTCGCAGACAGAGCAATACTTTCTCCTTCGCAAATACTGTAATCTGTTTTTGCAGTGAGTTTAAATGGCTGTACAACTTTTACCTGAACTGTTCCTGTTTTTGAACAACCGAATTGATTGGTCACTTTTACAGAATACGTTGTAGTAGCTGTTGGTGAAGCAAGCGGTGACGGGAGTAGTGCATTATCTAAACCTGTAACCGGTGTCCATTGATAGGCTGTTCCACCAGACGCATTCAACTGAATTGATTTGCCTGTACATAATGTGGTTGAAGATGGTGTTACCTGCGGAACCGGATCGGCATGAACAGTTAAGAGATGAGTGCTTGTATCAGCACATCCCTGGTTGTTAACAATTAAGGTTACAGGATAAGATCCTGCAGTATTGTAAAGTTGTGCTGATGGGTTTTGTACTGCAGCCGTTTGCCCGTTTTTAAAATCCCAGGCCCATTGAACGCCATTGGTAATTGTTGCAGACGAAGTAAAGGAAGCGGTCTGACCGGGACATAATTCCAATGGTCCGCTGATTGTTCCTTTCGATGATTCTCTAACGGTGATAATTTCCTTTGCTTCTTTATAGCATCCTGATTTTGCATATACTTTTAAACTGACAGTATAAGTACCGGGTTGTGTATAATTGAAAGAAGGGTTTTTAGTGTTCGATGTATCTGCTGCAACGCCGGTTCCGAAATCCCATTTATATCTTAAAAAATCCGGTGATTGAGCTGCACCAACACTGTAGATATCTGCAAGGAAGTTGATGTTTGCCTGGTTACATATTTGTGCCGGGATTCCTTTTATTGCTGCAGATAAGCTGTCAATGATAATTGTTTCAGCAGATGAAACAGACTTTATACATCCGGCTGAATTGGTAACCAGCATGGCAGGTTTATATACTCCGGGACTTTTGTAGAAATGAATGGCATTACTGTCTGTACCCGACAGTAATACACCATCACCAAAATCCCATAAGTAAGAACTGATTTCTGTTGCTGATGATTTGAAATCGATCTGTTGCGATGCACAGGCCAATGATGGATTGAACGTTATATCCGCCTGCATTCCTTTTACAATTACAGAATCTGTGTAAGTCCCGGTTAAACCATTATATCCATATACAAACAGTTTAACAATATACTTGCCGGGTTGTGTATAGGTATGCGATGGATAATTCAGGTTTCCTGCAGTAGTACCATCACCAAAATCCCAGGTAACCCTTACAGCACCGGCAGATGTATTCGTGAAGCTGGCAATAACCGGGGGACATTTACTGCTGCTGATAAAATTGGTATTAAAGCTGAAGTTTGAATTAAACTCTCTTACAATAATTGTTTGTGTTGCTGAGGAAGTGCAGCCGGTAACAGGATCTGTGGCTGTTAATTTTGCCATATAGGTTCCTGCTACTGTATAAATATGTGATGGGGAATTGCTGGTGCTTGTACTGCTGCCATCACCAAAATCCCAGACATACGTTGAGCCGTAACTGTTGTATGTATTTGTATTATTATAAAAATAGACGTTTGTGCTGAGCGGAACATTTGTACCCGATGTATAAAAAGCAGCTTTCGGCCCTTTTACCTGCACGTATCTTGAATAAGATGAAGTAGAAGATGAACATCCGGCTGCATCAGTAATTTTTAATGTAACATAATAACCACCCGGGTTTACATAAGTATGATTCACGGTTCCGCCTGTTGCAAATGTTTGAACAACTCCATCACCAAAATTCCATTCCCATGAAGTAATTGAATTATTGCCGGTTACTTTAGAAGTGTCTTTAAATACCACCGGTGATTGATAACATAAATTATCAGCAACAACGGTAAACCCTGCCACTGCGCCTTTTATTGTATACGAAATGTAATTGGTTGTATCATAACATCCATTACTGTTGTTATACATGATCATCCGTAATTTATTATTCGCTGCATTTAATCCGCCACTGAGCGAGCCGTTAAACGGCATATGATCGATATAATAGTAAGGAGAAGTATTGTTATAACCGTTAAACTGGCTGTTATCTCCATATTCAATTTTACTGAAGTAATAATTCCAGTAGCTGTTTCCTGGCATTGGTTCCAGTCCGCTGATGCTGTATGAAAGATTATCCTGCGCACAAAGATTAGTTAGAGACGAAGATAATTGCGGTGCCTGTTTCAGTAACACCGACACCACAACAGAATCACTTACCGTACAGCTGCCGTTTGTTACACTCAGTTTCACTTTATAGTTTCCTGATGCAGCATATTTATGACTGATGGATGATTGTGCAACCGTATAAGCAGATGTTACTCCATCACCAAAATTCCAAAGCCAGCTGTTGGCCTGTGTTGAACCATCAGTAAATACTACCTCATCTCTTTTATCATTGCATGTTTTACTATAACCGTTGATTTTTACAAAAGGGGGTTTTACATCTATGTAATCAACTATTGTCATGGTATCATCGCAAACTCCGTTTGTTGCAATCAAAGTAATGGTGTGCTTGCCAGGTGTTGTAAACTGATAATATAAATCCGTATCACTGAGACTGAAATATATTCCGTAAGTAGATATTCCATCTACCAGCCATCTTGCCCTAAACAATTGCCCGGTAGACTGGTTGTCAAAATGAACAACTGTATTTCCGCAAATATCTGTCCCCGAAAGAGAAGTAAATTTGGCAACAGGTTTAGGTAAAACCTGCATGTAGGTATAAGAAGTCGTGCCTGTACATCCGTTGATCGTTGTATAGTTCAGCTGAACAAGATGAGCCCCGATGGTAGAAAACGTATGTTCAGGATTTTGTTCAGTTGATGTTGTTCCATCTGAAAAAATCCATTTCCAGGAGATGATTGGTTCTGATGAATAAGCGGTTAGTTTTACTGTAAACGGTTCACAGGAAGCTGTGCCTCCTGCGGTTGAGGACAAATAACTAATGTTAACTGACGGACGGCGAATCGTAATAGTCTTATATGTTGTAGCACTGCACCCTACTCCATTTTCAACTTTAAGACGAACCTGGTAATAACCATCTGCAGCATATGTGTATGTGGGAGCCTGTAATGTGGAGTTTACATTCTGTGAATAGTTATAATTGAAATCCCATTCCCATTTAACTGCTCCAGCTGTTGTATCTCTGAAATATACCTGAACGGGTGCTCCGCAAAGACTCGCAAGCGAATCGACAAATCCATTAATTACTGGGGTTGGTTTTATTTTCACACTCTTTGTAATGGAGTCTGTACAATTGCCAAAGCTGTTGATTAATTTGATGTCGTAAATCCCTGGATTATAATAATAATGACTTAAATAATTGGAGTTGTAATAGGTATTCCCATCTCCCATTTTCCAGATAGATGAAGATGGTGCCGGTGTACTTAATGTATTTACCTGTACATAATTTCCGAGGCAAAGTTCTGTTGCGTTTAAATTGAAATCTGCTTTATACGATGCAACATTTACATAATTCGATATGGTTTTTATATTGACACATCCTTCAGAACTGGTTACAGTTAATTTAATTGTATAAATCCCTTTCACATTATAAATATGCTTGGGGTCAGTTGCTGTTGATGTAGTTCCATCGCCAAAATCCCATAAATAACTGAGTGTTCCCGGGCCGGTACTTTTATTGGTAAACTTTACTTCATCTGTAATCTTGCACAATACAGTCTGATCAACTGTGAAATCGGGAGTAAGCGGGCCAATAATTTCTACAATATCATTTTTAGTGATTGTATTATAACATCCATACTGGTTTACCGCTGTAAGTGTAACAGAAGCTTTTTGTTCTGTCTGATAAACATGAGTAATAGAAGGACTGCTGGATTGCTGTGTGGTTCCGTCGCCAAAATCCCAGTAATAAGAAGACATGTATCCGTCACCTGCTGTTGATGTGCTGTTGAAGGTTACATCAAAAGGCAAACATCCTTTTGATGAGGACCAGTTAAAATCAACAGTCGGTTTTTTAACCACTTTTACTTCCTTACTTTTTACAGATGTCTGGTTGCCGTCTTTAATGGTAAGAGTGACTGTATAAGTTCCTTCTGTATAATATATTGCCGAAGGATTGGTAAGAACAGAACTGTTTCCGTTTCCAAGGTTCCAGCTGTATGTTGTAGATGATGATGTTCCCGTAGAAAGACTGCTGAAGGAAACTTTTAAAGGAGCACAACCCTGTGTATTGCTTACACTAAACTCTGCGTTTAATTGTGCTTTAAGGCCAAAAGACACAAGCAGGCAGAAAAAAAGGTAAGCAGATTTGGTTACAAATTCCTTCATAGTTAACAGAACAAAGGGATTCGCAATGTTAAGCCATATTTGAATATATGGTGCTATTTAAGGGTAAGTATTTTCAAATATTAAGTCATAACACGTAGTATTTGAAATGAATCAATATTCCCGCTGCACCAAAAACTGGGCAAGCTCTTTCAGTGGCTCTTTACGTTTACTCATCACTGCAATTTCTTCCAGGTGTGTCATGGCTTTTTCGAGGTATTCATTCTTTAACTGTAAGGCCCATTCATCTACTCCCGCTGATTTAAAAATGGATAATACTTTTTCTACTTTATCAGCAGTGTTCGTTTGCATCAATTGCTGTAATTGCTCTTTCTGTGCTGCAGATGCTGAACGCATGGCATGGATCATCAGGAATGTTTTTTTATTGGCTATGATATCACCCCCCACCTGTTTACCAAACTTGGCAGGATCACCAAACGCATCTAAGTAATCATCCTGTATCTGAAATGCAATACCCAGGTTTTTCCCGAACTCATACAAGTGATCCTGGTTACCTGCTGTTGCACCACCCATAATAGAGCCGATTTTTAAACTGCCGGCTAACAATACAGAAGTTTTTAATGTAATCATGCGCAGGTATTCATCCATGCTCACTGATTGCCTTTGTTCAAAATCCATATCTAATTGCTGACCTTCACAAACTTCATTGGCTGTTTTATTATAAAGAGGAAGCACTTTTTGCAGATACTCCATTTTCATATTGCTTAAGTACTCATATCCGTGTACAAGCATTACATCCCCGGCAAGCAGTGCTGTTGAATCGCCATATTTTGCATGGACTGTTGGCATACCCCTGCGCAGAGGAGCTTTGTCCATAATATCATCATGAATCAAACTGAAATTGTGAAATAATTCAATAGCAGTTGCTGCATGAAAACTGTCTGGTTTAATTACATCAAAGAGTTCATTGCCCATCAATACACAAACAGGCCTGATACGTTTACCACCCAATTGCAAAATGTATTGAGCAGGATCATAGAGAGTTGATGGCTCCTTTGGAAAATGCCTGACATTGAAGTGCTCTTCAAATTGTTTTAACAGTTGTTCAAATGTGTGCATGGTTAGGTTTTTTGGCTAAGAGTTCAAAGGAGTGTAAAGAGTAAAGGAGAAATGCAAACCTCCTTCTAACTCTTTTTCCTCATTCAAACTCTTAGCTCCTTATTTCGCTTTCCTTTTCTTTTCTCCAAAATTTCTCGGACTGTTACTTCTCTTCTTATCCTTTGAATGCTGTGGACGTTCCTTCAGCACTTTTCGTTCAGTTGATTCAAGATGCCCCAGCACCAGTTCATAATCCAGCTGACGTTTGTCAAGATTTGCAGCCACCACTTTAATCGTCACCTTATCTCCCATTCTGAATGCTTTGCCACTTCGTTTACCAACAAGACAATAATCCTCTTCCATATGCCTGAAATCATCAAAATCACTTAAGGAGAATAAACTAACAAGTCCCTCGCATTTATGTTCAACAGTTTCTACCCAAAATCCAAAAGAAGCTACGCCGCTTACAACACCAGGGAATTCTTCACCAAGGAACTGGCTCATATACTCCACCTGTTTGTATTTATTGGCTGCACGTTCGCTTTCCATTGCCGCCCGTTCACGTTCACTGCAATGCTTGCATTTGGCTTCCATCTTTTTATCAATCTGCGGTTCTTTGTCTAAGCATTGCTGCAATACACGGTGAACGATCACATCGGGGTAACGGCGGATCGGTGACGTAAAATGACAGTAATGTTCAAAGCCCAATCCATAATGACCGATATTTTCAGCTGTATAAATTGCCTTGGCCATAGTGCGGATCCCCAATGTTTCCAATACATGCTGTTCGGGTTTGCCATTCACATCTTTCAGCATCTGGTTAAAGGATGTGGCAATTTTTTCCGGTGAAGTAATATCGAAAGTATGTCCGTACTTCCTGGCGAAAGCCATAAACGGAGCAAGCTTTGCTTCATCAGGTGTATCATGAATACGGTAAGGGAATGGCACCGGTTTATCCTTCACTTTTATTTTGCCGATATATTCAGCCACATGTTTATTGGCCAGCAGCATAAACTCTTCAATGAGCTGATGAGCTTCCTTACTTTCTTTAATGGTAATGCCAATCGGTTTTTTATTTTCATCCAATACAAACCGAACTTCCTGTGATGAGAAATTGATCGCACCTCTTTTAAAACGATCCTTGCGCATTTTCTGCGCCAGTGTATTGAGCAGCAGAATTTCTTCGCCATACATTCCTTTACCTGCTTCAATGATTTCCTGCACTTCTTCATAGCTGAAGCGGTGATCAGAATGAATCATTGTTCTTCCCAGCCACACATCTTTTACTTCTGCTTTTGAATTGATCTGAAATACAGCAGAGAATGTATACTTATCTTCTTTCGGGAGCAATGAACATAATTCATTGGAGATCCGTTCGGGTAACATCGGTAAAACTCTGTCGGGCAGGTAAACAGATGTTGCCCTGCTGTATGCTTCATCATCGAGTGCTGTTGCAGGTTCAACATAATGACTCACATCTGCAATGTGTACACCTATCTCATATAAATCATCTTTGATTTTTTTGATTGATAATGCATCATCAAAATCTTTTGCATCAACCGGGTCAATCGTAAAGGTTAATATATTTCGGAAATCTCTGCGCTTCTTTGCTTCTGCTTCACTTACACCTTCAGGAAAACGCTCTGATTGTTCCAGTACTTCATCATCAAAGCTCAATGTAAAACCAGCCTGTAGTAAAATCTGTTTCATAGCTGCATCGTTTACATCTTCCTGTTTTACCAGTTCAATTACTTCGCCTTCAGGAACACGTTTGTTTTTATCCCATGCCAGTAAACGAACCACGGCTTTATCACCATGTCTTGCTCCGTTCAGTTTATCTGCCTGGATATATAAATCAGGCATTGGCCGGTCGGTTGAAGGAATAAAGAAGACATGATTCTTCTGTATACTGATATGCCCGATAAATTCTGTCTGTATCCGTTCAATGATCTTTGTGATTCTTCCTTCTGTTCTTCCTGCATTACTTTGCTTACTTACTTCCACTTCCACTTTATCGCCGTGCAATGCGGTACTGAAATGCTGCGGACGAACAATGATATCTTTTTCCATGTCCGTTACCGTTACATAACCCATTCCACTGCGGGTAATTTCAATTGTTCCGCTGTAAGTGCCGGAAGCCTGTTTTCTTTTTTGTTTACCCTCTGAACCTTTGGCATGAGGGGATTTATGTTCTTCTTTATTAATTTTTTTCTTTTTCATATTAATTTTTGTTTGAGAAGTTGCTGATAAAACCGGTAATGGTTTTTTTCAACTGTTCTTCTTCGTTAAACAGAATACGATGCTGTATGGGTAAAACATACAGTGGAAGATCTTCCAGTTCTTCCCTGAATTTCACCAGTCTTACTGCATCCTTTTCTGTTGTGATGATTACTTTATACTCATTATCCATTTTGCTGAAACGTTTCCTGATCTCTTTCAAATCATCAATGCTGAACACATAATGATCGCTGTAGGAAAGCTTTTCATATGTGTATGAATTATCCAGCACATAATTCTTCAGGGGTTCAATATTGGCAATACCTGTAACCAGCAACACTTCTAATTTTTTATGCAGGTAATATTCCTGTGCAGGATGAAGTATGTGATACGGAATTCCATATTCAATGGTGGAAAAGAAAACCTGCTGATGCTCCAATGGTTTTATTTCAGCAATGATCTCCTTCTTTTCTTCTTCACCAAGGTGAGGAATGCATTTGGTTACAATGATGATCTCTGCCCGTTTGTAACTGCGCCGCTCATCACGCAGATCACCAGTAGGCAAAAAGAAATCTCTTGTAAACAGGTTGCTGTAGTCCGTTAGTATAATATTCAGTCCTGCCTTGACTGCCCTGTGCTGAAATCCATCATCCAAAATAATCACCTGTGTTTTTGGACGATCATGTAACAACTGCGGTATTGCCTCCAGCCGTTCTTCACCAACTGCCACTGCTACTTCTGGAAACTTCAAATGAAACTGCATAGGCTCATCACCTATTTCCAGTGCAGATGAACTTTCATCAGCCAACGCATATCCCTTTGTTTTACGTTTATATCCCCGGCTTAATGTTGCAATTTCACATTGATTTTTCAGCAAACGCAGCAGGTATTCAACCATGGGCGATTTACCAGTGCCACCCACACTTAAATTGCCAACACAAATGATGGGCAGGTTAACAGAAGTTGATTTGAGAATATCCTTATCGTACAATTTATTCCGCAGCCATATAGCGGCCCCATACAGCAAAGCAAACGGCAAGAGTAAAAAACGAATGGATTGAAATGTGAGATTAGCCAAATTCATAAATGCGCTGCGGCGTAATGCAATAGTTTAAAGGTATGTCAAATTGTTCACTGTCGCTGATGCGGTCGATTGCATCAAAATAACTGAGTCCTACTTTAATGGCATCGGGGCGGCATTTCGTTAAGAACTTATCATAAAATCCTTTGCCATAACCAACCCTGTTACCTGTTTCATCAAAAGCAAGTAAGGGAACAAAGATGAGATCAATTTCTGATTCACTTACAAGGTTTCCATTCACCGGTTCATGAATGCCCCACTCGTTTTTCATCACATCCACGAGTTCATTGTATTCAATATGCAGCAGTTCATTTTTTTCATGATCCATTTTCGGGATCACAATTTTCAGCTCAGGATTTCTGAATTCGAGATAATGCAGTAAATGATCGGTTTCTATTTCGCTGTTTTCTTTAATGGCTAAATACGTGTGCACATAAAACAAGTCGGGTAAAGGCAGTTGCTGAAAATGAATGAGGATGAGATCATCAAAACGGTTTTTATCTCCCACAGTAAGGCCTGAACGCTTTTCTTTAAAATACTTTCT
>JBEBHT010000446.1:0-3250 GCA_040081135.1 Lacibacter sp.
CTCCCGTGGTCATGAAGCAATTCAACTGGCAACTGCATTTCAATTAAACACTGTTGATTGGGTGAGTCCGTATTACAGGGATGAAAGTTTATTGCTTGGACTTAACTTTCAACCTTACAAATTAATGCTGCAGTTACTTGCAAAAGCAGATGATCCTTTCACAGGCGGAAGAGAATATTATTCGCATCCAAATTATAAAGGAGATAATCATCCAAACATTATTCATCAGAGCAGTGCAACAGGTATGCAGGTAATACCAACAACAGGTATTGCACAGGGACTACAGTATTTAAAACAAATCAAGTCTGCACTTTATCAACAAACAGCTGATGGAAAAAAACCTGTTGTTATCTGTTCACTGGGCGATGCAAGTATTACCGAAGGTGAAGTGAGCGAGGCTTTTCAATTTGCTGTGTTAAAGAAGTTACCCATTATTTATTTAATACAGGATAATGGCTGGGGTATCAGTGCAACTGCAGAAGAAACAAGAGTAATGGATGCTTACGAATATGCAGGAGGTTTTCCCGGCATGCAAAGAATCCGTTGTGATGGAAGTGATTTTATAGAATCATTTGAAACCATGCAGCATGTTGTGGACTATGTAAGAGAACACCAATCACCTTATCTCATCCAGGCTTATGTTCCACTATTAAATCATCATACCAGCGGTGTACGTAAAGATTTTTACAGAAGTGAAAGTGAAGTGAAGAAATCCCTGGCTGATGATCCGTTTCCCAAACTGTACCGGCAATGTACAGACGCAGGAATTAATGAAGTGGAACTGAATGAAATAAACGCTGCAGCCAAACAATTTATTACTACAGAATTTGAGAAAGCAGTTGCAGCTGCAGAACCTGATCCTACAACAGTTGAGCAATATGTTTTTGTACCAACTCCGGTTACAGAAGAAACCGGTGAACGTTCACCTGCAGGAAAAGAAAAAATAGTAATGGTTGATGCGGCATTGTTTGCCATCCGTGAAATCATGGAAGATTTTCCGGAAGCATTGTTATACGGACAGGATGTTGGCAAACGGTTAGGCGGTGTTTTTCGTGAAGCTGCAACACTTGGGGATCAGTTTGGCGATCATCGTGTATTCAACACAGCCATACAGGAAGCTTATATCATTGGTTCAACTGTTGGAATGAGTGCAGCGGGAGCAAAACCGATTGTTGAAATTCAGTTTGCAGATTATATTTATCCGGGATTGAATCAACTTGTAACAGAAATTTCCAAATCATCCTATTTGAGTTGCGGAAAATTTCCGGTGCAGACATTGATCCGTGTGCCGGTTGGTGCTTATGGTGGTGGTGGTCCATACCATAGTGGAAGTATTGAATCGACCTTATTGAGTATAAAAGGAATTAAAATTGTTTATCCTTCTAACGCTGCTGATATAAAGGGGTTGATGAAAGCTGCTTTTCTTGATCCCAATCCGGTTGTAATGCTGGAGCACAAAGGTTTGTATTGGAGCAAAGTGCCGGGAACGGAAGATGCAAAAACAATTGAGCCCTCAAGAGATTATATATTGCCATTGGGTAAAGCAACCATTGCTTTAAAAGCTGATGAAGATGTTGTTGATGATGGAGATAGTTGTTGCATAGTTACCTATGGCATGGGAGTTTACTGGGCGAAAGCTGCAGCAGCATCTTTTGATGGAGCAGTAGAAATTATTGATTTGCGCACATTATTTCCTTTAGATGAAGAATTTGTTTTTAATACCGTGAAAAAACATGGACGCTGCCTGGTATTAACTGAAGAGCAACAGAACAACTCCTTTGCTGAAGCATTAGCATACCGTATTACATATAATTGCTTTCAATGGCTCGATGCTCCTGTTGAAGTAATGGGCGCATTAAACTTACCGGCTGTTCCCATGAATATGGCATTGGAGGCTGCCATGCTGCCCAATGCAATGAAACTCAAAAACAGAATAGGGTTATTGCTCAACTCATAAGAGGGAACTTACTGCTATTAGTACGATTACTTATTAAGTGGATTTAACAGCCAGTAATGTTTTTCCACCTGACTATCTTTTTCCTGATACTTTGGCCTGTTATTTTCTATAGTTTACATTGAAATTCCACTTGCACCATTAACTAAAAAAGTATTCTATGAAAAAGTATTTAATGCAGGGAATGCTTACACTGTTTGTAAGTATCCTCTTAATGACTTCCTGTAAAAAAGAACAAAGCAAAGATTCTCAACTGCAACAACCAACAGAAGAAACTATGCTAGCTGAGGCGCAGCAGCTTGTAAATGAAAAACTGGCAGCTGTCGCAAATTTTGAAAAAGAATACGGCACTATCATGGAGGAATCTGTGGCTGCACGTACTAATAAAAATGTATTGCAGGTATTACAGCATCCATCCATTTTTAAAACATTTCTTGCCGCAGTTGCAAAAACCGATCTCACATCAACTTTATCGGCATCAACTTTACATGCAACAGTTTTTGCGCCAACTGATTTCGCTTTTTCAAAGTTGCCTGCTCCATTTAATAATGCTGCAAATATTGCCGGCATAACTGATCCTGATTCGATCTATGCTTTGCGTAATATGATTCTGTATCATTTACTGGGTACAGAAAAATTGCGTCAGCAGTTTGTATTGGGCAGAAGTTCTGCTATAACACTCAAACCGGAAGAAGGTCAGAATGATAACCTGGTTTATACATCAAACAGTTTTGGTTTGTTGTTACTGAATGGTAAATCACTGGTTCTTTGTTCCAACCTGAAAGCATCCAATGCTGTAATTCACGTTGTAGATGATGTGCTGCTTCCACCCGCTGAAACTATTGCACAGGTGTTAATGACTTATCCTGAATACTCATCACTGTTTGCAGCACTTATACAAACAGGGCTTTTTGGAGCATTCACCGGGCCCGGAAACTTTACTCTTTTTGCACCCACGAATACAGCATTTGCAAAATTGCCTGCACCTTTTAACAATGCAGCCGGTATTGAAGCTATTACTGATTCGGCGCAACTGGCAGCACTGGCAAACATCCTTCAATATCATATCAGTGAAAGCCGCTATTTTGCCTGGGATCTGGGCCATTACAAAGCAATCGCAACAATGGCCCCTGCACCGAAGAACAGCATTACCGGTATCATGGGTTTAAATAAAGGATGGGTAAGAGGGAACCGGAATGCATTTTTCGCAAAAATAGCACCCGCCAATATTTTTACCTGCAACGGCGTAATGCATGTAATTGAACAGGTATTGAAACAATAAGAACTTATTTTTTA
>JBEBHT010000067.1:0-13815 GCA_040081135.1 Lacibacter sp.
TACATTCATCAAAAAACAAATGGCAGTATTCCCATCATGGCAAGCGGAGGAATTTTTACAGGCGATGATGCCAAAGAAAAATTCGCTGCCGGTGCTTCTTTTGTGCAGGTATGGACAGGTTTCATTTATGAAGGCCCGGCAATTGCAAAGAAGATATGCAATGGTCTTTAACCGAATACGCTAAATTTGCAACTCAATTTTATTTCACATGGATTTTTCTGTTTTATTTACTTCTGAATCGCTGATCAGCTTACTGGTATTAACCGTGCTTGAAATTGTACTCGGCATTGATAATGTCATTTTCGTGAGCATTATCATGAACCGGATGGAAAAGAAAATGGAAAAGAAAGCAAGAACACTCTGGATTATATCGGGTATGATCGTCCGTATTACATTACTCTTTGGTCTTACCTGGTTGCTTGGGCAAAAAGGCAAACCCATTTTTACTATACCGTTTATTGATAAAGGAATTGATCTTGCCAGTTTAGTAATGCTGTTGGGTGGTTTATTCCTGATTTATAAAACAGTCAAAGAAATTCATCATAAACTGGAGGGCGAAGTGGAAGTTGCCAATGGCACAAGCAAGGCATTAAGTTTTGCTGCAGGTATGGGGCAGATTGTTTTAATTGATATGATCTTCAGTTTTGACAGCATCATCACTGCAGGTGGAACAGCCAAGCATATTGAAGTGATGATTGTAGCTGTTGTAATTGCAATGACGATTATGTTTTTATTCAGTCCTAAAATTTCTTCCTTCATTCATAAACATCCAACACTGAAAATGCTGGCACTTTCATTTTTGGTGATGATTGGCTTTGTATTATTAGTTGAAGGATGGGCAAGCGAACAGGCAGAGCAACTGCACCTGAAAAACTATGTGTACTTCGCCATGGCATTTTCTGTGGGCGTTGAATCATTGAATATGATCATGCGTAAAAGAGCAGCTAATAAAAGAGTTGTTGAATTAAATGAACCGGTGCTGAAAGAAAAAGAAACAGAATATTCAGATCAGGCAAAGTAATTTTTCATTAACTAAATAATGATGGATTAATTCCTCCCATCGGTTTCTTCCCTAAATGTTCATATGCTTTGGCAGTTACTTCCCTGCCTCTTGGTGTGCGTTGTAAAAACCCTTCCTGTATTAAAAATGGTTCATATACTTCTTCGAGTGTACCTGATTCTTCACCAACGGCTGTTGCAATGGTAGTTATACCAACCGGTCCTCCTTTGAATTTATCAATAATGGTGAGCAGGATTTTATTATCCATATCATCCAAACCATATTCATCCACATTCAATGCCTTGAGTCCATGCTGTGTTACTCCGAGATCAATCACACCATTACCCAGCACCTGTGCAAAATCACGCATGCGTCTTAATAACCCGTTGGCAATACGTGGAGTGGCACGGCTTCTTCCTGCAATTTCTTTTGTTGCGTCACTGGTAATTTTCACACCCAAAATACCTGCAGCACGCAGAACAATCTTCTGCAATGTTTCTGCATTATAATATTCCAGTCTTGATTTAATCGCAAATCTTGATAACAATGGTGCACTCAGTAAACCGCTTCTTGTTGTTGCTCCCACCAAAGTAAATGGATTTAGATTGATCTGGATGCTTCTTGCATTGGGTCCGCTGTCAATCATAATATCAATGCGGTAATCTTCCATCGCCGCATATAAATATTCTTCCACAACTGTACTCAAGCGGTGGATCTCATCAATAAACAACACATCATTCGGTTCAAGATTGGTGAGCAGCCCTGCCAAATCGCCAGGCTTTTCAATTACAGGCCCTGATGTTTCTTTAATATTCACGCCCAGCTCATTTGCCACAATACGGCTCAATGTTGTTTTGCCTAAACCGGGAGGGCCATGAAACAATACATGATCCAGTGCTTCACCTCTCATCTTTGCCGCCTTGATAAAAATCTTCAGGTTGTCAATAATCTGCGACTGCCCTGAAAATTCTTCAATACTCGATGGACGGATATTATTTTCAAACTCCTTGTCAGCAGAAGTTAACGCTTCCTTATCGCTATTTAAATTGGGATTTGGCATATCAGTTGTAACTTACTGTAAAACTAAACAATTAAACTTATCGTCATGAAAATCGGAATTCTTGGAACAGGTGCGGTTGGGCAAACCATTGGTACAGCTCTTATTGAAAAAGGACATGAAGTGATGCTTGGCAGCCGTACAGCAGGCAATGAAAAAGGAAATGGCTGGGCAACAACTAACGGAACAAAAGCAAGTAATGGAACATTTACAGATGCTGCAAAATTCGGCGAACTTATTTTTATCTGCTTAAACGGGTCTGTTACTCCAGTTGCATTACAGCAGGCTGGTGCAGAAAACTTCAATGATAAAGTGGTGATTGATGTAACCAATCCACTCGATTTTTCACACGGCATGCCTCCATCTTTACTGCCGCAATACTGCAACACCTATTCTCTGGGCGAAGAAGTGCAGAAGTTATTACATGATGCAAAAGTGGTGAAAGGATTAAACACTGTTACAGCCAACCTGATGGTGAATGCAAAACTGGTAAACAATGCTGATCACAATTTATTTATTTGCGGTGATGATGCGGATGCAAAGAATACAGTAAGAAAATTCCTGTCAGAAAATTTCGACTGGAAACCCGAAAACATTCTGGACTTCGGTGATATGAAATCAGCCAGGTTAACAGAAGCCATTGTTCCTTTCTGGGTTGGAGCCATGCAGGTATTGGGAACACCCATGTTTAATTACAAAGTGGTACAATAAGATTACAGGTATTGATTCATCTGTAAAATCAAATCTGCATCAGGACAATTTTTTAAATAGAATTCTTTATCGCTCATTCTGCACACACCGGGATAATCTCCTTCATTTAACTCCAGGTTATCGATGATCTGGAAATGCAGATGCGGAGGCCAGTGACCATTTTCTGCAGGCACGCCGAAATGAGCAAATTCCTGTCCACGGTTAATGTATTGCCCATCAACCATTGCAAGATCATGCAAACATAAATGACCATACAAGGTGTAAAATGCAGCGCCATCCAATTGATGAAGCAAAATAATGGTGGCTCCGTAATCACCATACTGATCATTGAATTTATAACTGTGAATCATTCCTCCCAGTGGCGCATACACAGGCGTTCCTGCTTCGCCCCAGATATCAATTCCCAAATGCAATCTTCTTGGTTCTGTTCCATCAACTGCATCAAATACTCTGCTTCTGCTGTACACGGTTCGATGTTCAGCATAACCGCCAATGCCAAATTTTGCAGAAGCCTGCTTCAGTTTCTGATCAACATAATCGCTGTAAAGTGTTTCATCTTCAATGATTGTTTTTGTGAGATCCTTATTGGCTTCTGTAAAATCCATCTGAATCAACCTATCCGTGCCGGGCTCAAAATGAACGACTGGAAAGTATAGATGCCTGTTCTTTTCTAATATATTGACGAGGGGTGCTGTCATTTTAACAAAGTATTTCTCACTAAAGATACCTGTAACTGCTGAAATCATTTTTACCGGGAAAATATTTCCATTAACAATACGTTTTAAAGACTATACCTTGACCATTCTATGAACAATCGAATCGTATTTTTTCTTTCCTTTTTACTCATGAGCTTTTCTGTTTCACATGCACAAATGATTACCGGTGTATGGAAAGGAAAAGTGGGTAATGGCTTAAGACCTTCCAAACTTGAATTAAAACTGGTGCAGCGTGGCGACAGTTTGTTTGGCACTTCCTATTATTACGAATCAGCAACTAACTACCGCCGTTATGCAGTGAAAGGATATTTCAACCAGCAAACGAATGAAGTAGTTTGGTGGGATGATGAATTACTGGAGGCAAAAACGCCACGGGCAAATATTATATCGCCGGGAGAACTTCCGTTGCTGATGGAAGCGGATTTTAATTGCCCCGGTGAAGGTGTGATGATGCTTGATGGAAAAGCGGTAACCAAAGAAGAACAAAAGAACAAAGGTGATCTGCACCTCGATAAAATTGAAACCCCTGCTTTTAAAGATGAGTGGGATTATGTGATTGAGAATTATACAGTGGGCACTAATGACCCGGAGTTCATTGACAGTATTGCAGCTATTCACAGAGTAACGAAGCAGCCTGAAGCTGTTGCTGTAACACCTCTGCCGGAAGTGATTAATCCTCCAAGATTTGAAAGATCAAATCCAGAACCTGTTGTGGTGAAAATAACTCCACCTGTTCAAAAAGATACTGTTCAGCAAATCACAAAAACAGAAACGCCTATTCCTCCAAAAAAAGAAACAGCACCGGCAATTTCAAAAGCTCCGGCTATAGTGGAGAAATTTATTGAACGTAAAAAGGTATTAACTACTGAATTACCACTGGAAGGTGACACGATAGAAATTCATTTTTATGATAATGCAGAAATTGATGGTGATTCAATTTCACTGTTCATGAATAACAAACTGGTTTTTGAACATGTGCGTTTAAGCGACAAACCTTATGTTGTAAAGTTTGCAGTGAGTATGCTAAGTGAAGCAAATGAACTGGTAATGGTGGCTGAGAATTTAGGAGCGATTCCCCCGAATACTTCTTATATGATTGCATATGTAAATAAGCAACGTTATACTGCTAATTTAGAAAGTACAGAGAATAGCAGTGCGATGATACGGTTTGTGCGAAAGCAGTAAGTAGCCACGGAGACACAGAGGGCACGGAGAAATACAATTCAATCATAATATAAAAGGGAGATTACTTTGAAAGTAATCTCCCTTTTCATTTTCTTCCCTGCAAACTCTGCACCTCTGCGTGAAAGAGAATTTTATTTCTTCTCCTCCACTTTGTATTCTTTCAAATGCCTGTACACCAGGTTTTCATTTTCCACTTTAATCATCCGCAGTTCCATAAATGTACTGTCAGCATCATAAAATCCAATGATGCATGAAAATTTATCCGGACCTTTTTTCAGTTCAGGCTTGGGCATAAATCCCATATTGGGAAAAGAAAAAATCTTTTCGCCTGTTACTTCTTTATACTGAAACCGTACTTCATATTTAAGTGATTCTTTTTGTTCAAACAAAGCCACTTTAAATTTCCAGTCGGGATTCAGCGGATCATTCACATCTTCAGTATATTCTTTAACCGCTAAAGAACTTACTGTTTTTCGTTCGGCTGTAAAAGGTTCATTATTGTTGTTCTTACCGCCACTACATGCTGCAAAAGCGATTGCCACTGCTAAGATCAAATACTTCATTCTCTGTTATTTTAGTTGTTTTAATATTTCCTCAATTGCTTTCATTAACTGCGGATCTTTCCCCGATACTTTATCCTCAAAGGTATTGATAACAAGAATATCAGGCTGCACACCTGTTACTTCCAGATCTTTTCCATCCAGGCTGTAACAACCCCAGGCCGGCATACGAACAAATGAACCATCAACCAAACCAACACCTGAAGTAAAGATGATCCATCTGTATGTTTCATTACCAATGATCTTACCCAGCTTCAATGCTTTGAATCCCTGTGCGGTCATTTCAGCATCACTCAGCGATTGCTCATTAATAAGCAGCACAATGGGTTTATCGCTTGGTGAAAAATTCGGCTGCCGGGTTACTGCACCTTCACGGTATTTCCATTGCAGGTAAGAACGCTGCGATAAAAACTTCAGCACCTCATCATGTACATTGCCGCCTGTGTTATAACGCAGATCAAGAATCAATGCATCTTTGCTTTGCAGTTCCTGTGTCATATCTGTAATAAACTGTTCCAGTTCACCTGTGCCCATATTTTTCATGTAACCATAGGCAATACGGCCTTTACTTTTTTCATCGACTGTTTGCTGGTTACGGTCAATCCATGCTTCGTAAAGAGTGTTGAACATGCTTGCATCGGGATGCAGCTTCACTTCAATTGTCTGATCACCTCTTCGGAAAGTAAGTTTCATTTCGGTATCAAGCGAAGGCTTGGTGAAATAAAAACTTCTGTCCACTTTTTTATCAACCGTTTCGTTGTTTACTTTTACCAGTTCATCACCGGCTTTTAACTCAATTCCTTTTTTATCAGCAGCGGAACGTTTTACCACATACTTTACCTGGTAAGGCTGCTCATTGTCAAATACAATTCCAGCTTCCATGGTACGGTTCTGCAAAGCAATGGCTTCATCTGTACCGAATGTTGAGAATCCCTGGTGTGAAGAATTCAATTCACCCAGCATATCATTCAGCAATATCCGCAAATCTGCCCGGTTGTTGAGATAAGGCAGAAACTGCTGATAGTATTCTTTTGTTTTTTTCCAGTCGAGTCCATGAAAATTTTCATCATAATAATTTTCCTGTATCTGTGCCCATGCTTCATCAAACATCTGGTCAAACTCACCGGCAAGATTTCTCCTGTACACAAAACTCATATTGATGGGATCGGCTTTATTGGCATCCAGATTCAGCTTGTTAATTGTTCCGTTGATGAGGATAAAATATTTATCGTCTGATTGCACAAAATCAAAACCTCCTCCCATTACACCTGCAATACGCTCGGTTTTATTTTGCTCAAACGGTTCAATAGTTGTTTTCCACAAAGAGTATTGTCCTTCTGCATGGTTGCTGCTGAAGAGCACTGTTGTCTTCTCACCTTTTTGATATACCTGCTGTAAAAACTGCTGACCAAACTGCGGACTTACCTGTTCAATTCTTTCCATCAGCCTGTCCTGATCAATCACAATTGTTTTTTTAGCAATGGAATCGGCGGCTGCCTTTTTCTTTTGCGCTGTATCTTTCTTTTCTTCAGTAAACAGTTCACTGAACTTATCCATTCGGAAAGGTGCATTTAGTTTTTCAAGTGGAATGCGATACACATGTGCTGAATTTGTACCGAAAGGATAAGATGGCTTTAAACGTTGTGAAGTAAAATAAATATACTGTCCGTCCGGCGACCAGATCGGATCAGTTTCTGAAATACCGGTTTTTGTAAGATTTGTGGCTTTGTTTTCATTGATATTATACACAATAATATCCTGTTCAAAATTGCGGTAAGCCGTACACACAACATATTCATCGTTGGATGAAAAACCAGGGTTGCTGTTTTGAAAACCCCATATCTCATCTTTCACAATTAATTTATCGGCCATTGTTTTCAAATCGAGCAGGTGTACTTCGTTTCTGCCGCTGAGATAAACTGCTTTTGTTCTTGTTTTGTTGAATGAAATGGAACGATTGTTTCGCAGATCATTGCTGATTTGTTTGGGCGCATTGTTTGTTCCTGCAGTAACTGTGTACAGGTTGGTATAACCTTTCAGTGTTTGTGTGTACAGCAATGTTTTATTATCGCTCAGCCATTTTACTTCTGCTGCACGTTCAACTGTATTTCGTTCAACCTGCTGAATAAATTTACCTTCTGCATCGCTTACAAATAATTCACCCCTTGCTGTGAAAGCAATTTTCTTTCCATCGGGGGACACATCAAAGGCAGAGATATTCCCTTTAACATCAAAGTCTTTTTCCTTTGGAAGAATATTATTGCGAGAAATAGAAATGGCAAGCTTGCTTTCTTTTCCGCTTGCTGCATCATAGATCCATAATTGGTAATCCTTCTCAAACACAACCTTCCCACCATCAGCATTAACCTGTGGAGTTTTAATGGAAGAGGAAAATTTAGTCAGCGCTTTTTTATTATTTCCTGTAATTGTGTACAAATTGTACTGTCCGTTGAATTCATCCGAAATGAAATAAATATTTCCTTTACGGTCAATACATGCACTGAAATCTTTTCCTTCCCAGGTGGTGTATTTCTTATGCTGCTTTGTTTTAAGATTATACGATTGAATATCGGGATTGAATGCACCCTTGTATCTTTTACGCTGCACCTGGTTACTACTTTCCCATGTATCATTGAAAAAGATTTCACCTGATGTGGGATGTTCAACAAGATTGTGATCATACAGGAAAAAATAATCAGCAAAGATTTTTACAGGAGTGCCGCCATCTTTTGACACTTTAAAACCAGACACCTGTCCGTTGCGGCCACTGTTGAAATAAATGTATTTTGAATCCCAGCTCCAGCTGGTTACTTCATCCCCACTGCTGTGAAAAGTAAGCTGTTTTATGTCGCCACCATTGATTGACATGATGAACACATCTGCATTCCCATACTGTCTTCCGCTGAAGGCAATCCATTTTCCATCGGGTGAAACTCTTGCTGATGTTTCATAACCCTGCATGGCTGTGATACGTGTGGCCTGTCCATCTTTAACAGCTGCTTTCCACAAATCACCTTCGTAACTGAAGATGACTGTTTCACCATCGGGTGTTAAAGTTGGATTGGAAAGGAAATAAGTATTCCCTGTTTGAGAAAACGCAGTTTCTGCAAACAACAGTAGAAAAATAGCAATAAGTTTCATTGATGATTTTTTAGAACGGCAATGTACGAGGAAAACCAATTGACAGATAACCGTTCAGAACAATTTGCAGCCTTACTTAATTTGTAAAAAAAATCCCTGAATCAGCAGATTGCTGATTCAGGGATTAGCTATTTAGTGAACAGTAAAATTATACTACCAGGTTGATCATTTTATTCTTTACATAAATGATCTTCTTCGGTTGTTTACCGTCGAGCCACTTCAGCACCACCTCATTACTCAATACAATTTGTTCCACTTCAGCCTGTGTAATATTTAAATCAAGTGTAAGCTCGGCTCTTGTTTTGCCATTAATGGCAACTGGGTATGCTTTGCTTGACTCAGCAACATACTTCGCTTCAAATTTGGGGAAGCTGGCGTCAAGAATACTGTCTTTATGACCCAGCAAATCCCAGAGTTCTTCGCTTACATGCGGTGCATAAGGAGTAAGCATGATGAGTAACTGTTCCAGGATTTCTTTCTTGTGACATTTCAGATCACTGAGTTCATTCACGGCAATCATGAATGTACTTACGCCGGTGTTGAAACTGAAACGTTCTGTATCATCTTCAATTTTCTTAATGGTTCTGTGAAGCACTTTTAATTCTGCGTCGTTTGCTTTTTCATCTTTCCACATCTGTCCTTTTACTTCATCATAAAACAAACGCCATAATTTTTTAAGGAAACGGTGAACGCCTTCAATACCTTTTGTATCCCAGGGTTTGCTGATTTCTACCGGACCAAGAAACATTTCATACATGCGGAAAGTATCCGCACCATATTTATCAATAATCGTATCAGGATTTACAACATTGTACTTCGACTTTGACATCTTCTCGACCAGAGGTTCTATCGTTACAAATTCCCCATTTAAATTTTTGAATACACTATCAGGATTAATGTGAGCTTTAAATTCAAACGACTTACTAATTGTTTCCTTAGTTCCTATCGATGATTTGGCAAAAATACTTGACGGCCTATCTATCGCCAATTTTTCAAGACCTGATTTTGTAAGAATTTGCTTCCCATTAGAAAATTCTACATACTCAACGGGTACGTAAAATGTCAAGATTGGCGTGTCTTTTTCAGAAACAGATTCAGTTGGAATAATTAAATATTGGTCAGATTCAAAGTCCGTATGAATAAGTTTTGCAATCATACTAATTCCTTGAATCATCCCTTGGTTGAGTAATTTCTTAAACGGCTCATCAAAACCAATATGCCCAAGATCATACAAAGCTTTTGTCCACATGCGGCTGTACAATAAATGTCCTACTGCATGTTCTGTTCCTCCAATATATAAATCAACCTGGTTCCAGTAATCAGAAACAGTACGGTCGCAAAATGCTTTATCATTATGCGGATCCATATAACGTAAGAAATACCATGAAGAACCGGCATAACCGGGCATGGTATTCGTCTCCAGTTCCTTTGCCACCCATTCAGGAATATTGGCCAATGGACCTTCTCCTTCCGGACCGGCAGAATAACTATCCACTTCAGGTAACAACAAGGGCAATTTCGTTTCACTTAACGGATAAGCTGTTCCGTTCTTCCATTGAATGGGAAATGGCTCGCCCCAGTAACGCTGACGGCTGAAGGCTGCATCACGCATTTTAAAATTCACTTTGCGTACGCCAATACCCAACTCTTCAATTTTAGTAATGGCTACATCAATGGCATCTTTCATCAGCATACCATTTAAAAAGCCGCTGTTTTCCAGTGTAGCTTCTTTGGTAGGGTTTGCTTCTTCGCCATTGTAATAACTGCCAATGATATTGGTGATGGGGATATTGAAATGATTGGCAAACTTGTGATCTCTTTCGTCACCACAAGGCACAGCCATGATAGCACCTGTACCATAACCAGCCAGTACATATTCAGAAATCCAGATAGGAATTTCTTTCCCGTCAAATGGATTCAGTGCATAGGAACCTGTAAAGACACCGCTGATTTTTTTCTCTGCCTGGCGCTCTCGTTCACTGCGGCTTTTTACATAAGCAATGTATTCATCAACAGCAGTTGCCTGCTCAGCCGATTTAATCTGATCAACCAAATCCAGTTCGGGAGCAATCACCATAAAGTCAACACCGAAGATGGTATCGGGTCTTGTTGTGTAAACGACTAATGAAGCCCCCTCTAAATCTCCCCCCGAGGGGGAGACTTGCCGAACTGAAGTTTTGCTGTTCAGCGTTTGAATAATTTTTTCAACTACTGCATCAATATTGCTTCCTACTTCTTCATTGGTAAACCGCAATTCATCATAACCCAATTCTTTCAGGAAAGCTGTTCTTGCTTCATCATATTTTTTCTGCTCTTCATTCTCATGGTAACCGCCATCCACTTCAATGGTTACCATTTTATCAATTGAAACGAAATCAACTATGTATTGATCAATTATATGTTGTCTGCGAATATGATGACCTGTTTGATTTGCTCTTAATCTCTGCCATAAAATTGTTTCAGCTTCAGTTGGGTTTTTCTTTTGTTCTTTACTCAAATCTTTCAGTATGCCGTAGGTTGAATTTCTTGCAGTTTGCCGAAACTCTTCGGGTGCTGCCTTTTTCTCCCCCCCGGGGGGAGTTAGAGGGGGCTGCTTTATCTCAAATTTGATCTCAGCTCCGCTACTCTTTCCAATCCAGTTGGTTTGCATTTCTTTCATGCTGTCGCTGAATTCAATTCTGTCTAATCCTTCCAGCAAACGATCAGCATATTCTGTAATGCGCAAATACCATTGACGTAATTTTTTCTTCACTACGGGATGACCGCCACGCTCACTTACGCCGTTCACTACTTCATCATTTGCCAATACTGTACCCAATGCTTCGCACCAGTTTACTTCACCAAAACCGCAATATGCAAGGCGATAGTCCATGAGAATGCTTTGCTTTGTTGCATCACCATATCCTTTCCATTCAGCTGCGGTAAAGCCGATAGCCGATAGTCGGTAGCCGTGAGTTGAAGAACCTTCTGCTTCAAACGATGCAATCAAATTAACAATCGGTTCTGCTTTATTTGTGTGACGGTTATAGAAACTATTGAAGAGTTGTAAAAAAATCCACTGTGTCCATTTGTAATAACCGGGGTCGCAGGTGCGTACTTCACGGTCCCAATCGTAACAGAAGCCGATATTATCGAGTTGACGACGAAAATTATTAATATTCTGATCGGTACTAACGGCGGGGTGCACACCATGTTCAATGGCATACTGTTCAGCCGGTAATCCAAATGCATCATAACCCATCGGGTGCAGCACATTAAATCCTTTCAGCCTTTTAAAGCGTGAATAAATATCACTGGCAATATATCCTAAAGGATGACCCACATGCAAGCCTGCACCACTTGGATAAGGAAACATATCCAGCACATAAAACTTCGGTTTGTCACTTGTATTAGAAACTTTGTACGCATGCGTTTCATTCCAGTGTGCCTGCCATTTCTTTTCTATTTCTCTGAACTTGTATTCCATTCTGAATGATGAATTATTTTCTTTGTTTTCTGCTTTTGCCTGATGCAATTTAACCGGAAGTATAAAAACCCACATGTCCTGCATTACAATTCGTAAGTCTAAGGCAGAAGGTAATCTCAGTAATCGGGCAACAAAAGTAATGAAACAGGAGCAAAAAGGGCAAAGCAAAGGGCCTTTCCCGCATACGGGAAAGGCCCTTTCTCATTTTCGTTTTTATTTTACAAGTTTTTGCTTTTTCAACTCATCCCCATACCTGCGGTTAAATTCCAGTGCTGCTGCTTTCAGTACAGGAATCAGCTGTGCAGCTGTAACACCCTGCTGTAAACTGAACCTGTCGCCATAATTCGTATAAAATAATTCAACCCCGTCTTTTTTCACGCCATACACTTTTGTTTGCAGATTAGGTACATCATAAATACTTATGACTGCCCCGCTGCCGGCTGCTGTCTTTACAATATCAAGATCCTGGGCTGTTGACTTTCCACCAAGCCCGGTAACACTCCAGCCTTTTTCATTTTTACCGATCTCAACAATGGTTATTACTCTATTACCGGCAACCATCGGATATACTGTACTCATTTCACCTGCAGCCATTTTTTCAAAATCACCTGTTGAATCTGCATTGATGAGTTTATTAAAATCAAGATTGATCTGTCGTACTTCGTCGCCAGCCTCTGCCGACTGGAGCGTTTTTTCATCTACACCAATAGCCAGCTCCTTATTTAACTTCAACACAGCAAGCAGATCGCTCTTGGCCTGCTGAATAGCTTCTTTTGCAGTGGGATAATATTTTGGTGTACTCTGACTCATACCATTCTGTTGATCGTTACATCCAAAAGTAGTAACGAGTATCAACAAGGTAAATACTTTTATATGAATGATTGTTTTCATTGTTTATTGTTTTGATTGTTGAAATTTCTGTTGATGATTTTTTATGCATTAAGGTTTTGCAATATTGTACCAGGTATTCCAGTGTGTGGAAGTTCCTGCAGGGTCTGCATATTGTTCGTAAGTAATCAGTCTTTCTTCTCCATTGCAGGGCGACCATGGATCGTTCAGTATAAGATAATTGGTAGTGCCAACAGTAACATAGCCTTTTATCACCAGCACATGACCTACCACTCCCGGCGTACCGTAGGCATAGCCCATTGGCTTTTTACTGCAATAGATCTGTTTCCGCATATCCTGCCAGGAACGGGCAGTTGCCGTTTCAGAAAAAGTCATACCCACTTCGGTAAGCATCAACCAACCAGGCCGGTTACATGAATCTGTTTTTGGACAATCAGCATCCCCCCTGTTGTTACAGCAATCATTGCGCCCAAAACGCTGGTTGGCAAGATCGCACTGGTTAGTACTGATGCCCACATGCTGAGCAAGCATTTGTGTGGTGGCTGCCCAACACCAGTTGTTGGTTTGCTGTGGTCTTAATGTGTTGGCAACTGAACCGATAATTTCAGGTTTGCAACAACTGCTTACATAAAAAATAAGCAGCAGGCCAAGCGGCCATGTCAAAAATTTGTTACGCATGATAAAAGGTTTAATGATTAATAAAACGATTGTTAAAACTTGTTTAACAATTTGTCCTTATAAAATTATATAAATACAATCTGCGTTACAATAACTCGTTCGTGGTATTTTACTGCGTAAAACCGCTATTTTTGCTCAGTTCTGTCGTTTTATTTTGACAGGTACAGCAGGAATTATTAATCATAGATATCATCATAAAGAAACTTACAAAATCATAACTGCATGGCGCAAGTACAAAACAAAGCTTCCATGAAGCGCTCCAAGCCTTCTTACATCTACAGCATTATCGGCGTAGCATTAGTACTATTCATCCTTGGCGTACTGGGTTGGATCTTTTTGAATTTCCAGAAAGTGGGTAATACCCTGCGTGAAAACATTCAGTTTCATGCATGGCTCAGCACTACCAATAAAAATTCTATTGACAGCTTAACCAGTTATGTAGCGGCACAGCC
>JBEBHT010000447.1:0-3226 GCA_040081135.1 Lacibacter sp.
TTGCAGTCAGTTTAACCAACTTTACAACCGCCGGACATAGATGAAATTTGACAAGCATTTTCCTGCAGACAGATTAAAGCCTTACATAAAATACTATGCGGTATCGGAGAATGATTTAGAAAGTGAATACAAAGTTTTTCCATCGTCAGGGCTTGTTATTGGATTTCAGTATAAAGGAAAACTTGCAACATTAAAAGATAACAGAGAAAGTAAACTTACAGCCTCAGGAATTACAGGTATTGCTGACAGCTATAAAATCTTCAAAAATTCAGCAGACACCGGAACGGTTTTAGTCAATTTTACCGAAATGGGATTTACCCATTTTTCTTCAAACCCCGCCAATGAATTGTTCAATTTAAGCCTTTCGCTGCACGACATTTTTGATAAAAGCAAAGTGAGCGAAGTGGAGGAAAAACTGGTGCTCGCTGCCACAGATAAACAACGGATAAAAATTGTTGAACAGTTTTTATTGTCGCAACTTAAAGATATTCACGCCGACAAACTCATTGTTGAAGCTGTTAAACTCATCTATCAAAGTAATGGAACTATCCGCATAAAAGAACTGAACGAAAAACTATTGATCAGTCAAAGCCCTTTTGAAAAACGATTCAGGAAAGTTGTAGGAACAACACCCAAGAAGTTTGCTTCTATCGTTCGGTTTAACACAGTTCTGGATAATCTGGCCAACAGTAAATCATTAACTGAAATCTGTTACGAAAATAATTTCTTCGACCAGGCACATTTCATTAAAGACTTCAAACAGTTTACAGGAGCTACACCTGAAAATTTTAAACGCTTCCTGTAGAAAAACGATTTTTTACAATTCCAGAGATTTCAGCCATTGCATCTTTGCATTGTAATAAAAATCAATTCTAAAATCAAACAACCATGTTTACAGCAGAACAAATTAAAGCTGCTCACAGCAAAGTAAAATCAGGTGCCGACTTCCCGGCTTACATTCAGGAAATTAAAGCGTTAGGCGTTACCCATTATGAAGCTTATGTAACAGATGGGCATATTGACTATCACGGCACTGACGACTATACAGCAAAAGTGCCAGCAAAATATGAGCCGCTAGCTATTGGCAACGCAGCTGACAGTGCTCAATTTAAAGCAGAGTTAGTAGCGCATCAACAAGGTAAAACGGATTTCCTGACCTTTATTAAACTATGTGCAGTACTTGGAATTGAAAAGTGGACAATCTGTATGGACAAGATGACCTGTACCTATTACGACAAAGCAGAAAATGAAATTTTAGTTGAAGAAATTCCGCACTAAAAACTACTTACAGCCTACTGATAAGCCCTGGCTGTAATATGCGCTTTGCCGCTATTCTTTTTCTTTTGGCAGCCTTCACTTCTCTGGCGTAGGTGTTGTGCAGAATATTTGTAATTACACGATCATTCTGGTAAATCTCCTGGTGTTTTATTTCGTCTTTTTGCTTTACCTGTTTGGGATTGCTGGGGTTTTGGTCACTTTTATTTGCAGTTATTTTAATGCGCTTTGCAGTTTTGCGAATGCTCTTTGCAGATAATTGAATGCGTATTGCAGTAAATTGAAATACTCTTGCAGTTTTGCGAATGCGCTTTGCAATTCATGCAATGTTTATTGCAGTTATTTTAAATACTCTTGCAGTTATTTAAACTCTCTTTGCAGTTATTTGAATGCACTTTGCAATTGCTGCAATGCAGATGGCGATTTTTTGGCTTTTTTGACCCGATTTTGTAATTTTTTGGGCTAAAATGCCTCTTTCAACTTGTTTTATCAGGCTGAACCTGCCGGAACAAGTGCAGCGTTCATGACTTAACCAGAAAATAAGTGAGTGATTGGTTTTATTTGGGAGTTGGCTATATAAGGCTCCGGAAGGAGAAGGTGTTTGAGAAAGAGATTTTGTAACTTTCTTTTATGGTTCAAATAACGCTGAAACCTTTACAACACCAGACCGGGGAATGGATTGGCATTTATTTTAAACATATCCCTGCGGTTAACAGCATTCTCCGAAATAAACTGAAAGCGAGATGGAGCCAAACCCACCAGTGCTGGTATGTTCCGTTAAGTAAAGAATCGTTTCAGCAATTAAAAGATGCTTTACAAAAAACAGCAACACTCGAAACAGCAGAGCTGAAAAAATATCTTTTACAAAAAAAACAGTTAACAGATAAAACAGTAACTGCGGCTAAGCAAGCTGCAGCGATGAAAACTGAAATAACAAAACCTGTAAGGAACGCAGTAGTTGAACGGGTTGTTATTTCGCCTGTAAATAAACATGTATTGAAATTAATGGACCAGCAGTTGAAACTGAAGGCTTTCAGTACATCAACTATACGTACTTATGTGAATGAAATGACACAACTGCTGCTTACTTTAAAAGATGTACCTGCTGATGAACTGAAACCGGAACACATGAAACGATACCTTGTTTATTGTTATGAACAGTTGGGGTTGAAAGAGAATACACTGCACAGCCGTATTAATGCCATGAAGTTTTATTATGAACAGGTGTTGCACAGAGAAAAGTTTTTCTGGGAAATTCCCCGGCCAAAAAAGCAATTGATTTTACCCAAGGTTTTAGGCGAAGATGAACTGGCAAGACTATTTAACGGACTTGCCAACCTTAAACACAAGGCAATGCTTTTTACCGCTTACAGTGCCGGTTTGCGGGTGA
The DNA here is from genome assembly GCA_040081135.1 of Lacibacter sp. GTDB lineage: Bacteria > Bacteroidota > Bacteroidia > Chitinophagales > Chitinophagaceae > Lacibacter. Next base: position 2,666 of record JBEBHT010000447.1, read on the forward strand.
GTGAAATTGCCGCACTTAAAATTAAAGATATAGACAGTGGAAGGATGCAGATTTTTATTGAAAACGCAAAAGGTAAGAAAGATCGTTATGTAAATCTGAGCCCAGTTCTTCTTGATATATTAAGAGCTTATATTAAAACTTATAAGCCTAAACCCCGCATATATCTTTTTGAATCAGAACAATCGGGTGCTGCTTATCCTGTGCGAACTATTCAAAAAATATTTCAATCGGCTAAAAATAAGGCTGGAATAAAAAAAGATGTTGGAGTACATTCTTTAAGACACAGTTTTGCGACACATTTACTGGAAAAAGGAACAGATATTCGATATATTAAAGACCTGCTGGGGCATTTTGATATTAAGACCACAGAAAGATACCTTCATGTAAGCAAAAAGCAGCTGATAAATATTAACAGCCCGCTTGATGATTTATGGAGGACAGGAAAGATTGACTGGTAATTGTATTTACGCCGTAACAATTGAAATGGCGAACATTAATTATTTGAAAATCAATCTTCTTTTTTTTGAAAACAGCTTAACTACGGCGTATATTTATGTGTTG
>JBEBHT010000068.1:0-13775 GCA_040081135.1 Lacibacter sp.
CTTTTTAATGTTCTTATAACTGAGTGCAGTTAAAAAAGGAAGTCCCGCAGCAATGATGATCATGAATAATAAACTCATACGAAATAGTATTCCAGGGTGCCTTGTGCAACTTTGCTAAAGCTACGCAGTACGTCTTAATAATTCTTCATGAAGTTTGAGCACCTGTGGCAGAATCATCTGTTGCTCATCATTATGAATAATAAAATCGCACAAACGGATTTTGATTGTTTCTTCAATCTGGTTCAGCATTCTTTTTTTTACTTCATCGGCGGTTACTCCATCACGGTCCATAACACGTTTAATACGGATGGCAGCAGGAGCCGTAACCCCAATTATATAATCCAAACCTTCTGCTGCACCGCTTTCAAATAACAGTGCTGCTTCTTTTAATACATACGGTGATTGCTGCCGTTTAAACCATTGTTCTGCATCTGTAATGGTTACGGGGTGTACAAGACTGTTCAGCAACTCCAGTTTTTCTTTATCAGCAAATACAATTGAAGAGAGATGCTTCCGGTTTAATTTTCCATCAACATATGTGTCTTTCCCAAAATAAAAAATGAGCTGTTGTTTTAACAGCTCATTTTTATGCATGATTTCTTTTGCTTCATCGTCGGCATAATAAACAGGAATTCCCAGCACTTCAAATACTTTTGCAACAGTTGTTTTACCGCTGCCGATTCCGCCTGTTATTCCGATTTTTAACATGGTCGTTTTATAAGCCGATAGCCAATAGTCTTCAGTAGTTAGTGTACACTTTCTAATGACTACTGGCTAACTACTACCTGCTAACCGACTGCTTGATTATTTCTTTACTTCGCCAGCAGGTTTGTTCAACTGTGTTGTCCAGTCCATGCTGATAGAGCTGCGTTCAATCTTGATATAACTGCCCGGGTTGATTTCTAATGAAAGCGTTGCGTCGTCATTTACTTTATTAACCACACCATGAATACCGGCAATGGTTACTACTTTATCACCTTTCTGCAGATTATCAATAAATGATTTTTGCTGCTTGGCTTTTTTTGCCTGAGGGCGAATCATAAACAACCAGAATACGAGGATCATCAATCCGAGAAATAATAACTGGATGCTTCCACCACCTGACTGACCGCCACCTGCTAACAGAATAAATAATTGCATATTTGTTTTTTTATTTTTTAGGAAGAACTTCACCCTCAAACAAAAGATTGGTTACATTTTCTTTTGTATTGCAGGTAACGTTTAAATATTTAGATGCTTTCCCAACACGTCCGGCACTGTTGAATTCTGCAGTGATTTTCCCTTCCTGTCCGGGAGCAATTGGCTCATCGGGTTTAGATGGAACTGTACAGCCGCAACTTGCCTGCACATTGGCAATCACCAACGGCTTGGTGCCGGTATTTTTAAAATGGAAAGTGATCATTACTTTTTCACCATCGGTTACTTTTCCAAAATCCTGAACAGAATCAAGCCACTGAACAGTTGTCCAGTTAGTTGAATCATTTACTAGTGCCTGATCAACTGCTGCAGACTGTTCCGGTGAACCCGCAGGAGCTTTTGGATTTTTGTCAACATTCTGGCAGGAAGCCAGAGTTAACAAGACAAAGGATAAAATAAATAATTGTTTCATGTGTTCATTTTTATTTTAGGAATTTGTCACATGTTATTCGCCATAAAATTTTCATCGCTGTTGGTATAATTTAGCTCGAAAATTTTATGGCTCATTTCATATTGGTATCATTTATTGCCTGCAAATGTAAAGGAAAGCTTTCACAGCAGTTTTGATGTGCCTATTTTTTAAAAGACACCTTATGCAGTTTGTTCTCTGCAACAAGGTCTTTATGAATGCTGTCGAGGATTCCGTTCACAAAGTGACCGCTCTGGGGCGTACTGTAATCTTTGGCCAGATCAATGTATTCATTGATGGTTACTTTGGGGGGGATGGTTTCAAAAAACAGGAACTCACAAATGCCCATCCGCATCAGGATCATATCCAGTACTGCAGTACGTTCAGGATCCCAGTTTTGCAGTTTACTTTTGATATATTCATTGCAGATGTCTGCTTTTTCAATCACACTTACCAGCAGATCTTTGGCAAACTTCAGTTTATCCGCACTTACGAAATGCTGGAAATCGCTGTTCTGGGGTTTTTGCAGGAAGTTCAGCATCAGCAGGTTCATCATCTCACAATCATCATCCCAATGGAGGAAATGCTCTTCAAGCAATGAAACAAAATCATCGTTGGGGAGCATCAGGTCGGTGAAGATAAATTCCAGGATTTCCTTTTCTTCCTTCTTTTCACGAAGAGGTTTGGCGATATATTCTTTGTAGAAATCAGTTGCGGCCAGTTCCTGGTATAATTTCTTAACCCATTCTTCCTGATCCAGTAACTCTGTTTTTAATTCTTTCAGAACAGCTTTATAGGAAACATGTTCCAGTATCTGCCACAATAGCTGGTTGCCTGCGAGTTTTGTATTTACTTCCAGATCCTGCTGTGTTGGCAAGTGTTTGGATGACCTGTGGAGAGAATCTCTTTCAGCATAACGGGCCACTTCTGTAATGATATGAATCAGGAAAACAAACATCTGGCGGCTCTGATCCACATGCTTATCCAGTGTGCGAACGGCTTCCTGTATCGTAATATCACCTTCCCTTGTTGAACAGGTGTACAATGTCTGCATCACCTTTACCCGTATATTTCTTCTGCTGATCATTTCTGAAAGAACTTTTTTGCGAGCGGCAAAGATAAGAATTCCAGTGCCTTCAAAACCTAAGATTAATATTTAATTCAGGTCAACGAAAATAACAGGGCATATTAGCTACCCCAGAAGGTATAATTTGTTAAGTTTGAAGACTATAACAATAACTTTCATGAAACAGCTTATACTTTTTGCAGGCATCTTATTCTATTCTTTTTTATTTTCTCAATGTTCCTCAGTCAGTAACAGGAAAGATGAAACTGCTGATGAGGTGGTAATTGCTGAAAATGGGTTATCGGAGAAGGATGAAAAAGAAGATGGTATCAGGGAGTCGATGGAGATGGAGTTTGAAATGATCAGGGATATAAAACTTGGTTACATACCTGCAGACAGATTGGTGGCGGCCTATAATAAATTGCTTCTGGATCGCAGAGCAGGGAGGGTTGAAAGAGTATCTGCATTAAGTTGGACTGAACGTGGATCTAATTCGGACGTGGTTGGCCCTGGTAATGGAAATACAAGAGGACCTGCAAATAATGCTGTAACCAGTGGCCGCATGAGAGCAATTTTGGTTGATTTGGCTGATGCAACAAATAAAACTGTGTGGGTAGGAAGTGTAAGCGGCGGTTTATGGAAAACAACTGATATAACGGCAGCTTCGCCCACCTGGCAGATTGTAAATGATTTTCTAGGCAATTTAGCCATTGCAAGTATTTGTCAAAATCCCGCCAATACAAACATCATGTATTTCGCAACTGGGGAAAGAAATTTTAATATCGATGCAGTAAGAGGCGGCGGAATCTGGAAAAGTACTGATCATGGTGTAACCTGGAATCTGCTTGCAAATACAACGGGTTTCTGGAATGCATCAAAAATTGTTTGTGATGCCGTAGGCAATGTATATGTAGGAACAAGTGGAAATAATAACGGTCTTCAGCGTTCTGTTGATGGCGGTGCAACCTGGACGAACATTACACCAACCACTCCCGCTTCCGGTAATCGGATAACTGAATTACGCATCAGCAGTACTGGCCGTATGCATGTAACCATGCTTGGTGCTGGAGGAACTACTGCTGCACCATCCGGGTACTTTTATACTGATAACCCGTCTACAGTTACTGACGCCTCGTGGACAGCTCCCAATACCCCTTTTTTGAATGTTCAATATAATTGTGAACTTGCCGTTGCCGGTAATACATTATATGTTTTGCCATCAGATGCAAATGACCGTACCCCGCAAATATATAAATCTACAGATGGGGGAGCAAACTGGGCTGCAACCTTAACATCACCTCCCGGTGGAGCATCGGAACCTACGATCAATGCAGGTCAGGGATGGTATGATTTGGCAATAGGTGTTGATCCAGCCAATCCGAATATTGTCATAGCTGGAGGTTTGAATTATTACCGTTCAATAGATGGTGGTCTTTCCTGGTCGCAATTAACAAGGTGGGTTGGCACAACATTTAACTATGTACATGCAGATCATCACATTGTTGTTTGGAATGGTTCGCAGGTTTTAACCGGAACAGATGGCGGAATTTTCTATTCTTCAGATAACGGTGCCAGTTTCTCCGATCGCAATACCGGTCTTAGTCTCAAACAATTTTATTCCTGTGCTATACACCCAACAAGCATCAATTATTTTTTAGCTGGTGCTCAGGATAATGGTACACATCAATTCACAAATGCGGGTCTTGGCAGCAGCATAGAAGTATTGGGTGGCGATGGAGGGTTTGTTCATATTGATCAGGACGAACCTCAATACCAGTTTGGTTCAACTACCAGAGGTCAATACCGGCGAAGTACAAACAGTGGTGCTTCATGGACAACAGTCAATTATTCTTCTTCCATTGGACAATTCATTAATCCCACAGATTACGACGACGTTAACAACAGAATGTACACAAGTGCTTCTGCAGGCACCTATGTTCGTTGGGATAACCCCCAAACAGGTTCAAATTTTTCATCTGTATCTATTGCAGCCGGAACTGCCGGGAGTGTTATAAGTGTAAAAGTTTCACCTTATACAAGTAACCTTGTTTACTTTGGAGCTTCCAATGGCAGAATCGTAAAAGTTGATAATGCCCATACAGCTTCACCAACAGTAACAAATATTACCGGCACAGGTATGCCGTTAACCCCAGTGTCAAGTATTAATTTAGGTACCAACGATAATATATTAATCGCATCGTATTCTAATTATGGAGCAGCGCATGTTTGGATGAGCAGTACAGGCGGTGGTACAGGTGGTTGGACGAATATCTCGGGTAATCTGCCCGACATTCCAGTTCGATGGGCGATGTTTTATCCTGAGAACAATGATAAAGCAATCATTGCAACTGATATGGGAATTTATGAAACCGATGATATAAATGGTGCTTCTACAGTTTGGGTTAAGAATTCAACATTTCCCAATGTAAGAACGAATATGCTGCAATACCGTCAAAAAGATAATACCCTTCTTGCCGCTACTCACGGACGGGGTTTATGGACAACCACTATTGCATCTGCCGCACCCTATATAAGATTTGCTGCAATCAGCGCTTATTCTGTTGCAAACACAGAAAATACAGCAATTTTAAATGGGTGTAGAAGCTATAAAGATTATACTATTCATATGCAAATCGATGCAGCTCCTGCAGGAAATGCTGCAGTAACCGTAAGTATTGCAGGTGGGGGCACAGCAGTACAGGGAGTTGATTTTGATTTTACAACAAACGGAAATTTTACAACTCCTTCCAATGTATTAACCTTCTTAAGTGGATCTACGGCAGAACAGCCAATAACAATACGTGTTTATGATGATGCCGAGATTGAATCGACCGAGTCATTTACACTAAATTATTCAGTGGGTGGAGGTACAAATGCTGTAGCAGCTCCATCCAGCCAATCGTATACATTTACAATTAATGATAATGATGTTCCGCCTGTACCGGAAGGAGTAGCAACGGCCACATTAGGAACGGGCAATTACGGATCGTATGTTCAACCTTTCAGAGGAACCAATGCAAAAGCAAGGAGTCAGTATATATATACTGCTGATGAACTTTTAATGAAAGGTTTTATTGCAGGGGATATCTCTGCATTAGGATTTAATGTAACAACTAAAGGGAGTACAATACCTTATACAGGGCTGACAATTTCTCTTAAAAACACAGCGTCTGCAACGATCAATACTGTCACCGGTTTTGAATCAGGCACAACTTCATGCTATAGCAGTACATACTCAACAGTTTCAGGGGTAAATACATTTACATTCGCAACTCCTTTTTCATGGGATGGTGTAAGTAATCTGCTGGTTGAAATTTGTTATGATAATTCTGATAACACCGGCACAGCAGATGATTTTGTAACGTCTAACAGCACAACAACTCAAAAAGGAGTTTGGGGAAGGGTAAACAGTGGAGTTGCCGGTTGTACTATTTCCAGCGGTTTATTTGATGGAGTAGGTACCCCTGCAACTTATGTACGCCCGGATTTTATTCTTACCGGCTCAATGGGAAATTCAATAGAAACAGGGTTGAGTACAAACAGAACATTAAGTGTTGCGGGAACCGGAGCCTATTATTTTCTTACAGTACCAGGCAATAAAATAATCAGCAGTATTACAGGCTCATCTGCAAATCTTGGTTGTGTAAGCTCCACAATTTCAGAAGCAGGAAATACTTGGCAAAATATCTATGCGGGGCAGCGATCACAAAAAGTAATTGATGTAGCACTCACAACTAATAACACAGCGACCTACACAATTGGATTGTATTATACCGCAGCAGAATTGGGAGGAAAAACGCCGGGTTCGATTAAGATCGCCGGTACAACTGCGGCGACAATGGCTGGAGCAAATTCATCTAATACCACAATTGCTGCTACTACATTTACTGCATTTGGTACTGGCTATTTATTTACTGCTTCTGTTACCGGTAGCGGAAAATATTTCCTTGTTGAAGATAATGCAACGGGAATATTTACTCCGGCAAACAGACCCGATAATTTTGCACGCCTGCTCCAAAACCCTGTCAGCTTCAGTATTCCTTTATTTGTGAATAATGAAAGCAGAGCGAATGTTTCGGCAACACTGTTTACCAATACCGGGCAGTTGCTGAAGAGATGGGATCTTGGAAGAACAGATGGAAATGTGATATTACCTTTCTCAGGTTCATTACTTACGACTGGAACTTACCTTCTTCGCATTGATGCGGGTAATAAAACACAGAGCTTTAAATTGATTAAACAATAAAATAACGAACACAACTCCCGGCTTTTTAAATCAGGGAGTTGTGTTTTCTCTTCACATCTTTCCGGTAAATAATTTTATGCATCAACAGAAATCATCTTTCATTCTTCTTACTTTTCTTCTATTCAGCTCTGTCTGTCTTTTTTCCTGCGCCCAAACAAAAGGGCTGGTAAAAAACATGCATGCATATTATTCAGAAAAAACACCGGGAAATATCAAAGCAGATGAAAATGGAAACCCGCTTCCTGTTAAGATCGATACAGTGATTGTAGTATATGTTGAAACAACCACGAAATTAATTGCATGGGATACTGCATGGAAAGACAACCGTATGTACAAAATAATTCCGCAGTTGATTAAACCCGTTCCATTTGAAGTGGGTTTTGAAAAAGGCAGCAAAGAGAAAATATTTATCAACGCTGACACAAATCATTTTTTATATCAATTATATCTGCAGCCAACCGGCATAAATATAGCCCCGCCCAGGTCAATAGAGGTGAACCAAATCTTACTCAAAGCACATTACAAAGGGAAAACCTTTCTGAAAGTAACCGGGAAACTGATTGAGGTAGATACCTATCCATCTGTCTGATTTGACAAACAGTATTTTTTTCTGTTATTTGAAAGAATCTTCAATAACATGAAAATTTGTCCCGTTTTTTCTGCCAAATTTATTTTCTGCAAACCAGTTTCTGCCTATTTCTGTAATTTTTTCGCATTCTGATTGGGTGGCACTGTATTCGCTTACCTTCGCATGCCCGTAAAGGGCAGCTAATAAAAAATCATTTCAAAACTAAAAACGTATAATTATGGCTAAGAAGGTAAGTGTTACCCCTCTTCATGACAGGGTAATTGTAAAGCCTGCACCGGCTGAAGAAAAAACAGCAGGTGGAATCATCATCCCCGATACAGCAAAAGAAAAACCACAGCGTGGTACCGTAGTGGCTGCAGGCCCTGGTAAAAAAGACGAACCTGTAACAGTGAAAGTTGGTGATACAGTGCTTTATGGTAAATATGCAGGAACTGAAATTTCCATTGAAGGCGATGACCTCCTCATTATGAGAGAGAGCGACATTTTAGCGATTGTATAAAACGCAAAGCGAAGCAGCGCTTATTTCCTGCCTGTGTAGAATGACAGGGAGCAGGATGTGGCAACTCTGAACTTTTGGCATACAATTCTCAAATATTCAAATTCATTAACTATCAAATTGATCTATTATGGCAAAGCAAATCTTCTTCGACATTGAAGCAAGAAATAAAATGAAAAAAGGCGTTGACATCCTGGCCAACGCTGTTAAAGTAACCCTCGGTCCAAAAGGACGTAATGTGGTTATTGAAAAGAAATTCGGAGCACCACAGGTAACGAAAGATGGTGTAACGGTTGCAAAAGAAATTGAACTGGACGATCCCATTGAAAACATGGGCGCACAAATGGTGAAAGAAGTTGCATCTAAAACTGCTGATATTGCAGGTGATGGTACAACTACGGCTACTGTTCTTGCTCAGTCTATCATCAGCGAAGGCCTGAAAATGGTTGCTGCCGGTGCAAACCCAATGGATCTGAAACGTGGTATCGACAAAGCTGTAAGCTTAGTTGTTGCCAACCTGAAAAGTCAATCACAGACTGTTGGTAACGACAGCAAAAAAATTCAGCAGGTTGCTTCTATTTCTGCCAACAATGACGAAACAATCGGTAAGCTGATTGCAGAAGCATTTGCAAAAGTTGGCAAAGAAGGTGTAATCACTGTTGAAGAAGCAAAAGGTACTGATACAACAGTTGATGTTGTAGAAGGTATGCAGTTCGATCGTGGATACATTTCTCCTTATTTCGTTACAAACAGCGAAAAAATGGAAGTTGAATTGCAGAACCCTTACATCTTAATTTACGATAAGAAGATTGCTGCGATGAAAGACATTCTTCATATCCTGGAGAAAGTTGCTCAAAGCGGTCGTCCTTTATTGATCATTGCTGAAGATCTCGAAGGTGAAGCACTGGCAACATTGGTAGTAAACAAACTCCGTGGTACATTGAAAGTGGCTGCTGTAAAAGCTCCCGGCTTTGGTGACCGCAGAAAAGAAATGCTTACTGATATCGCTATCCTCACTGCAGGTACTGTTATCAGCGAAGAGCAAGGTTTCAAATTAGAGAATGCTGATTTAACTTACTTAGGTCAGGCATCTTCAGTTACCATTGATAAAGACAACACAACTGTTGTTGGTGGTAAAGGAAAGAAAGTTGAAATCACTGCACGTGTAAATCAAATCAAAGCACAGGTTGAAAATACCACTTCTGATTACGACAAAGAAAAATTACAGGAACGTCTTGCTAAGTTAGCTGGTGGTGTTGCTGTATTGTATATCGGCGCTGCAACAGAAATGGAAATGAAAGAAAAGAAAGACCGTGTGGATGATGCTTTACATGCAACAAGAGCAGCGGTTGAGGAAGGAATTGTTCCTGGTGGTGGTGTTGCTTATATCCGTGCTATTGATGCATTGGAAGCAAAAGTTCGTGGACAGATTGAAGACGAACAAACCGGAATGCAAATCGTTCGCCGTGCATTGGAAGAACCCATGCGTACATTAACTGCAAACGCAGGTATTGATGGTTCTATCGTTGTACAGAAAATCAAAGAAGGTAAAGGCGATTTTGGTTTCAATGCCCGTACAGAAGTGTATGAAAACCTGTTTAAAGCAGGGGTAATTGATCCTACTAAAGTTAGCCGTGTAGCATTGGAAAATGCAGCATCTATTGCAGGTATGTTGTTAACAACAGAGTGTGTAATTGCTGACAAACCAAAGAAAGAAGAAGCACACGCACATGGCGCACCTGATATGGGCGGTATGGGTGGTTATTAATCACAACGCAAGAAGTATGAAATACGAATCCCGTTCCATTTGGAACGGGATTTTTTTTATGAAAACTATTCACAGTTCAATCCGCTTCCGGATCAAACAAATAAGATTTATAGTTGAGGATAAACTCACAACCCGGAAGAAGCTTTTTAAGTTCCAGCATTTTTATTCTGATCTCTTCAGCGGCAGTTAAAGAAAGTAACAGCACTCTTAATTTTTGTAAAGAACCAAGCTCTGTCAGTCCGTTAAGTGTAACAGAAGTGCCACCGAGATGCAGTAATTCTAATCCTTTTATTTGATTGAGTGATTTCATACAACCATCATCAATGGCTGTAACACCCTTCAGGCGGAGTTCTTTAATATGATCAAGTTGAGTTAAATGGTGTACTCCTTCATTCGTAATATCTGTTTCATCCAGGTCGAGATAATTAATGGATTTTATTCTGCTCATCATCAGTAATAAATGGTCATCGTTTACATAATCCCATATTCTGAAATTTACCCGTTCTAAATCAGCTGGAAGATGAACCCTGTTTTTTGGTAAGTTGAAATAACAGAACGTAGACCAGAACTGTTCTTCTTTTAATTTTTCCTGTTTCTTTTTACGCAAGGGAAGTAGGATTAATGGAAATGAGCGGAGAAAATTATAAAACAGATACCTGTCTTGTAGTAATTGAAGGTAGTGAAGTAAAACGGGAAAGAACCTGATATAATGACTGAAGCAGTGATAAAGACCTTTTGCTAACGAAATTTTATTTCGGACAATCCAGCTTTACAGCGTATTTGCTCCAGTTATCGTAGCAATCAATACGTATGGCTGTGTTGCCATTCACTGATAACCAGCTTAGTTTAATAAAGGCAAGATCTTTTTTTGGAAGCTTTACTTCATAGTAATAATAACCTGCAAGAGCTTTTGTATCGCAGCTTTTGAGCAGTTTTGCAGCAAAAGGGTTTTTACCAAACACACTGTCGATGATATACTTCGGCTGTATTTCTTCACTGGATGAACTGATGATACTGAATGATGTGTATCCCATCCTTGGTCCTTTGAGCATTACGTTCCATTTTACAGGCTGACCTGCTTTCATAAAACTGCGGCCTTTCATTGTAATATTGGCAGTGCCCATTCTGTAAAAATTAATACTGGTATCCTCGCTCATAGTAATTCTGTCTTCGTTCCACTTAACAGGAAATTTTTTAGGCTGACCTACGGCCCAGTCGCCCACATTTTCATAACCGGTACTGTCGTTGATTAATTTTTTAATGAGATCATATAATTCGGTTTTGGCTGATTGCGCAGAAGCTGTAAGAGCGCTGCATGCAAAGAGGAGATACAGTATGAATTTTCTCATACTCTTAAAGTTAAAATCTATTCTTCAGAAATCATAACAGTACAGAATCAGTTGTGTTTTGCAATGATGATGCTGATATAGGTTGTGTAATTGCTGCCGGAGTTCCTTCTGGCAAAACCAATTCCGATATCGGTGAGTGAAGCGTTAAAGCTGCCCATTCCCAGTAAATGTTTTCTGTGCCCCAGGGATGATACACCTTTATCAATAATTAATAAACGGATGGCGTCTTCGCCATTGTCAACACCTGCTGCAATGGATTCGAAAAAATTATTCCGTTTGCTGTTTGTCCATGCGGGATCAAGTGCGTAGCCATTTTTCTGGATATAATAATTCATGCCATATCCATTAAGATCAATATGGTTGAAATAATTTCTGTTGGCCATGTCGTAGGCTTTTGCTTCGGCTGCTTTTGCCAGGTCTTTATTCCAAACAAGTTTTGTGGTGGTTGTTTTTGCATTTTTATTTAACCGTAGTTCTCTTGCATAACGACCGGGATTTGTTCTGATATCATTTAAGAATTCAAATGCATCCTTCGCTTCAGATTTATCAAGATAAACCCTGCTGTCGGTTTTAAACGATACAAGAAAGAGGGCGATGAAGAGATAGAATATTGATTGCTTCATGTTGAGTTACATTATTCTTTTACTGAACGGGCTAATAGATTGCCGGTTACAGCAAATGCAAAATACATACCTGCTTTATGATAAATGGATTTGCAGTGTATAGTGTATTGTTAAATATTCAGAAGCGATTAAAAAAGTGTATTACTGATTTACCAATGGCTTTATCTTCTTACCAATTAACTCAATTGCCTGCATCAGTTTTTCATGCGGCACTTCGGCAGTATCCATTTGAAAAGTGAGCCTTGAAATTCCACCCAATGCTTTGGAATGGCGCAGAATTTTTTCGGCTACATCTTCAGGGCCGCCAACAAGCAAGGCACCTGTTGGTCCTGCCTGGCTTTCAAAGCGGCCCTTTGTCATTGGCGGCCAGCCACGTTCTCTACCAATTCTTGTCATCGACTCTGCATAGCCGGGATAAAAATCATCAATCGCTTCCTGAGTTGTATTACCCACATAGGCCAATGAATGAATCCCTACTTTTAATTGTTCAGGTTTGAATCCGGCTTTTTTTCCTGCTTCTCTGTACAGGTTTACCAACGGAGCAAAATGATGTGTTTCACCACCAATGATGGCTACCATCAATGGAAGACCAAGAGTGCCTGCACGAACAAATGATTCAGGCGTACCACCTACACCGATCCATACAGGAAACGGATCCTGTAATGGTCTTGGATATACAGACTGGTTCTTTAATGCAGGACGGAATTTTCCTGACCATGTAACAGATTCGTTATTGCGGATCTGCAGTAAGAGCTCCAGTTTTTCAGCAAACAATTCATCATAATCTTCCAGCTTATAGCCAAACAATGGAAAAGCTTCAATGAAAGAACCACGGCCCACCACCATTTCAGCCCGCCCGCCGGATATTAAATCGAGTGTTGCAAAATTTTGAAAAATCCGAACGGGATCGGCAGCACTTAGTACAGTAACTGCACTTGTTAGACGGATGCGTTTTGTACGGGCAGCTGCTGCTGCAAGAATTAATGTTGGTGCAGAATCAAGAAAACCTTTTCGGTGATGTTCACCAATGCCGAAGATATCAAGTCCGGAACGGTCGGCATGTTCTATACGTTCAAGCAATTGTGCCAGAGCATCTGCATCATTAATTAATTTACTGCTGTTGCCACTCATCATGGCGGCAAAACTGTCTATTCCTATTTCCATACTGATTGATTAATTGGTTACTGCTGCGTTTCTATTACTGTTATTGTTTGTGCAGGAGGTAAATTTAAGATAAGATACATAAATGCTGTTGGGTATGAGATATCAGGAAGTCGGCTTGCTTTTTTTTGCGGTTATAACAAACAAAAAAGTTATTGCTGTTATTCTTCAAGCGACTGCAGATACCGTTCAAGACGCTGCAGAATGTAATAAAGGCAGTGCAGAATGAAGAAAAGGCAGCGCAGCTGTGAATAAAGAAACTGCTGATGTGAATAAAGCTGTTGCAGATACCGTTCAAGAGACTGCGGAATGAAATAAGGGCAGCGTAGAATGAAAAAAAGGCAGTGTAGACATCGTTCAAGACGCTGCAGATATGGTTCAAGCGACTGCAGATTGCGGTTTAAGTGGATGGGAATGAGGTTTTTATGGGGGAAATTGGCAAGAGGCAGAAGCGAGAAGGTGTCTGACTTTTTCAAAGTCCTGACACCAGCATTTCGAAATTCGGAGGTGATGTCAGGACGTCGCTAAGACGTCAGACATCTTTTTTTTAATAATTTTTTTTGAAGGAGATCAGGATAAGAAAAGAACTGCTGAATTACAAAATCAAGTTACGCATTAGTATCAGGAAGGGATACGCCAGAATTAAAAAGGAAAGAAATTCAATAAGAAATTTATGACCATTTTAATGGTTTCTTTTGGTGTTTTTGGCCAACCCGATTTTGCCAAGATTTCGGTTTCACATTTTCCCGCCCTGGTACTTTTCTTATTTTCCGCTTTCGGTACTTCCGGGTTTAATGACTTTGACATGTTATAAAATTTTATCGGGGACTTAAATTTAAAACTTAATTCTGTGAATTTATCTGTTTTTAAT
>JBEBHT010000448.1:0-3223 GCA_040081135.1 Lacibacter sp.
CTGTAATTGATTGTCTTCAAAAAATCGATGCACTTGCTTTTTTGTAGTCATAGAACTACAAGCCTCCCTGTGTTCTGTCTATCTGCATATTCACTTCTTCACTATTTTTTAATTCATTGATTTAAAGGTGCTTTGCAGTAAGAAAACTACCCGATGGTTATAACGATTCTTGGCAATTCAAAGCATATCAGCAACAGGATTGCGGAGCTGATTGATGAAACCAATGAAGGGGTTTTTTTTCATAACTGTTTTACATATGCCGAAGCTATTACCTGCCTGGGCAAACAGAAAACAGATGTGGTGTTACTTGATTTTGATTTTGAAGGAAACAAAGCGTTTGATCTGCTGAAAAAAATCCGGGAGTATTCGGCTGAAACAGTGGTGATGGTTTTGTTCCATTTGGCGAGCGATTTCAGTATAGTGCAGTTCAGAGACAGTGGGGCTGATTACTTTTTTGATAAATACAATGACTTTGAAAAAATAGCACCCGTAATAACGACTATCGGGAAACGGGCAACGAATAAAATCCTGTGATAAAACGAAACAAGCATATACAGTTGAAGGATAAAGTGAGTTGGATTAGCAGTAAAAGGTTTCCTCTGTATATGCTGTTTTTTTCACTTTTGCTGCCGGGTGCAGCTATTTACCAGTTAATCACAAAAAATAACTGGCTCAAAAAAGAATACAGCAAACAGGAAGCTTATGTACAGCAAAGGGATGCGTTTGAAAAGCTGAGCCTGTATGTTAAGACGGTTGAAAGTAACAGCCGTGGGTATGCGCTTACAGGTAATGAACAATTTCTCCGGGATTTTAATGCGCAGTACGATTCCATCAACAGTATTACACTTCAAATAAAAACATCAGCAAATCCTGATAAAACAATTTCTGTTGCTTACGCAAAGCTGAACCGCTTTATTGATGAGAAGATTCTTTTTCTGCAAAAGGTAAATATCCTCACTGCACAGAACAGGGATTCTGCTGTTTTATTATTTGCGGGCACAGATGGCTTCAACTTATCTGATTCCATCAGCATATACAGCGGGGTAATCATTCAGAAATTCAATCAACAGATCAGCAAATCAAAGACCGGTTTTTGGGAGGTAAAAAATACCAACAACAAAATTGCATACAGCAGTCTTGCTGCTGCTCTTTTATTGATTTGCATTTCTTTCTATTTGTTACTGCGTGAAAACATCCGCACCAAACGGATTGGCAGAGAGCTGGAAATGCAGAAAGAAAGATACCGTACCACATTGAGCAGCATGGCGGAAGGTGTGATTACAACCGATAAGGATGGTGGAATTGTATACATGAACCCGGCTGCCGAATTGATTACCGGTTGGAAAAAACAGGAAGCAAAAAACCAGCCCCTTCACCAGGTGTATGATGTATCGGTTGAATCAACAGGCTTGCCTGTTACAAATATTGTAAGCCGGATTTTAAAAGAAGGTGTTTCAATAGAACTTGAAAACAATACGGTTTTAAAAACCAGGAACAGTGGGGAATTAATCATCAACAACAGCGGCTCACCTTTATTTGACAATGATGGAAACATTAACGGAGCAGTTCTTGTTTTCAACGATATCACTACCGAGAAAAAAAACAAACTTGATTTAAAAGAAAGCGAAGAAAAATACCGCAATCTTATTGATCATGCGGCAGACGGGATCTTTATTTTAGATCAACAGGGAAGATTTATTGATGTAAACAGCAGCGGTTGTGCTATGATGGGATATACAAAAGAAGATGTTCTTCAGTTAAATTTAAGTGACATCACACCACCTGAATTTATTGACAAGATGCCCATCAACATGAACGATCTGATGAGCGGTAAAATAATGCTGATTGAAAGACAGTATCAACGTAAAGACGGTACAAAATTTTATGCAGAAGCAAGTGCCAAGCTGATTGCAGGCGGAAAGATCCAGTCAATTGTAAGAGATATTACACAGCGCAAAAAAGCAGAAGAGGAACTGAAGCAAAGTGAAGAGAGATACCGGATGTTTATTGAACAGGCAACTGATGGCGTGCTTGTTTATTCTTACGACGGAACCATTTTTGATTTTAATACGGCAGCCTATAAACAAACAGGTTATACAAGGGAAGAATTTAAAACACTGAAACTGCAGGATCTTCTTTTTGATGAAGCCGTTATTATTAACTCAGAGGTGGTGGCAAGAGTAAAAGCAGGAGAGCAGGTTTTGTTTACAAGAAAGCTGAAACGAAAAGACGGATCGGTTGCAGAAATAGAAATCAATTCGAGGATACTGAGCGATGGGCGTGTACTTGCTTTTGTTCGTGACATTACTGAACGGAAAAAAGCAGAAGTGCAAATTAAAAATATTTCAGAGCGTCTTTCGTTAGCAACCCGTTCAGCTAAAATTGGAATATGGGAAAGAGATTTGGTTCAGCAGCAACTGGTATGGGACGACAGGATGTATGAACTGTACGAGACAGATTCAGCATTGAGCGGTGTAACAATTGAGGCCTGGAAGCAAAGGATACATCCCGATGATCTTGACCGTGTAATGCGTGAAGTTGATAAATCGATTAATGAAAACTCTGATTACAATACAGAGTTTAGAATCATTTTGCCCGGTCAGGCGATCCGCTATATAGAATCACATGCACTTGTAACAAGAAACCCAGAAGGGAAACCCCTGCGGATGATTGGTGTAAACAGGGATATTACTGATCGCAAAATGACCGGCATGCATTTAGCAGAATCGGAAAGAAAACTCCGGCATGTATTGTCAAGTTCATCAGAAAGTTTTTATGTGCTGGATAAAAACTATACAGTGATCCTGATTAACAAAGCTGCTTCAGCTAATCTTGAAAAAGCCTGGGGAAAACCTGTAACAGTCGGTACAAATATTTTTCCGCTGATTCCGGAGGAGAAGGATGAACCCGTGAGAAAAAACCTGGCAAAAGTTTTTGCCGATGAAAAGGTGGAATATGAACTGCAGCTTTCTATTGCTGATTTACCTGAATGGGTGCAGGTAAACTATATGCCGGTAAAAGATGGAAAAGGCGTTATTACCGGAGCATATATTTCAACAAAAGACATTACGGAACGAAAGCAATCGGAAATGAATTTACAGAAAGCACTTGACCGTTATAATATTCTTGCCAAAGCAACAAGCGATACGGTATGGGATTGGGATATGCATACACATATGATGCGTTACAATAAAGGCATCACTACAATGTTTGGTTATGAAAA
>JBEBHT010000449.1:0-3221 GCA_040081135.1 Lacibacter sp.
TTATTAAGACAGTAGTCGTGTATTTCTTGTCTTCAGGCAACAGTGTATCATTGAAGTTATAATAGATTACTTTATAGGTATTTTTCTCCTGAGCAAAGGCAGAGAATGAATAGAGAAGGATAAATATTTTAAACATTGCTTTCATTAAATGAGCTTTGACGCATTTATACCAAATTACTGAGCTTTATTGATCTATCAGTATTTCCGGGGTATTTGATTTTATTGTCTTTTTAACTCCTGTGCAACCTTTGCAGTCAGGGTCATTTTGATCATTTGCAGACTCAAAGCTTTTTTTCATTTTTAAATAAAGCGCATTATAATCACGCTTATAATCATAAAAATTTCCATTCGTTTTCTGCGGCAGCGGAGGAAATACAAATGGTTCTTTTATAACAGAAACAACTCTCCAGTAAACTACCTTTGCAGAATCATATACTTCAAGAATTAATCCCGGCAAGCCTCCAAATTTCCAGGGGCCATTGCTAACAGGTATCTCAGGAGTATACCATGCGGTGTATGATCTCCCTCTGAAAAAACAAGTTGCCTGGCTACAGACAAAAGAGTCAATTTTTTTTACCTTTTCATTCAATACCCATTGCATATTGTGCAGGGAATCTGAAAAGGTTTTAAACACAGGATAAATTGTACTTCGATTTGTTTCGAAGTACAACCTGTCGTTTTTGAAATCTTTATAAACATACCGCTTTAAAGTATCCTCTGGGCGAACAATCACCGACGTATGCCCTGTATTCCCGGTATTGTTTGTATCTGTCCTCAGCATTTGCTTTCCAAGTTCAAAATAATAATCCAACTGTAACAAAGAAACAGAAATAGAATCGCTGATAAAAACTGAGGTCTTCAGTTTACCCAACGGCTTGTTCTCTTCGCCATAATTCTGATAAACAACCTTTATTACTTTTTCCTGTGCTTTTGAACTGTAAGAGTGCGCAATTGCAAAAAAAAGAAAAAAAGCAAAGTGTTTACCGGCAAATGCGGAAGAAGACAGAACTTGTTTCATTTTGAAAAACCTTTAGTTATTAATCCCTGCGTTAAGAACAAGCCGGGTTTAAGATCATCACTTGACGTTAGGGTATATCAAATAAAGTTGCCAGCAAACACATGTTTACCATATTTTGAGCAGCCTCGCAAGTAGCAGCGGTTGCTGAACAAACAACCATGTCATCATAATATGGACTTGGCGTTTGCCCTATCTTGGTGCAACCTGTTAACATCTTTAAATCTGGCACCGCCTTAAACTCAACCTTACAAGAAGCCCCTGCATTTTCTTTTTTAAGTTGGCTTTTAGCAAAGAGTGTCATTGTAATTGAAGAAAAGAGGAGCAGGAAAAAAATCTTTTTCATTTTTAGCTTGTTTTGTGTTTATAAATACGATTAACAAAACCAAGTTTGGAAAAAAATAATTGATATGCAAAGATTTCACCTTCTTTTAAATAACTGTGTTAAATTCAAACATAACTGTGCTAATATTTAACTCATCACCTCCACCTCATACACTCCGCTAAACAAATACAAGGCACCACTCTTTACATCAATTGCTTTATGCCGCTTACGGAGCTTCTCTCCTTTTTTAAATACTCGGCCGTCTTTGAGTTTAAACAACTGTCCGTCTTTTAATTGCTCAATCAAAAGAATGCCTTCCTTTCTTATATCATAATTTTTCAGTACACGCATTAAATGTTCTTCACCACAACTGGTGGCAGATGGATTTTGTAAGGACTTCAATAATGCTTTTTCAATATCAGCCGGAAAGATTTTCTTTAACAGGAACAGTGCAAGGATCTTACTGTATTCATTTTTCCATTCTTTTCCATGTGGTGCAATACGGTGACCAAAATTTTCAAAGGCAAGTAAATGCGCCACTTCATGCAACAGCGTTACAAGAAATGCAAATTTGTTGAGATTGCCATTCACACTGA
Source organism: Lacibacter sp. (assembly GCA_040081135.1). Lineage (GTDB taxonomy): Bacteria > Bacteroidota > Bacteroidia > Chitinophagales > Chitinophagaceae > Lacibacter. The sequence goes on from JBEBHT010000449.1 coordinate 1,937, forward strand.
TACGGTGATTCTTCTGGTTAATGGCATGACGGTAATCGCCTAAGATCGTATTCCGTTCACGGGTAATAGTTAAATGAATTTTGTACTGGTGCAGGTATTGCAGCACAGGTTCAAGTGAACCATCCGGTAAATATTGCTGCAAAGCATGTAAGGGAACTTCCTGTTTACTCATTGTTCTTCTTCTTCTGCTTTAGCAGCCTGAAAATCATGCGTACTTCAATAAATGAATACACAAAATACAATGCCATACAAATATAGAGGGCAGGTTTATTAAAGGTGGCTCTGTTAGCCAGTGCATAAATAACAACAGCCGCTGCACATATAAACATCTTGATCATGAGTGAACCGTACACGCTCCTGAAAAACACCTGCACATTTTTATGCAAAAAGCCTGACACGAGGAAATATAATGAGGCAAGCGATACAACAAACAGAATTATATTGCCTCCGATCAGCACCGTTTGGTTTATACCATATTTTGTAAGCCAGCTGCCTGCAAAAAGGAAAAAACCGTTAAGCGTTAAAAACAAACCAACAAGTGGAATAAATAATTGACGGTTCTCTTTGCTCATGGCTTCTTTGATGTGTCTTTGAGTATGCGTAAAAACATAGCCAGCAAAACAAGTAGCGGAACAAGCCATCCCAGCAAAGGGAAAGATATGTTCAGCCACTTATCTGCCTTCAGCCCCAAAAATACAGCTAAGCCCAATGCAACGAGCAACTGTGTAGCCAGTCCCGCATATTGCATGAGGTAAGAAGAATTAGACCGTGTTTCTTTTTTTGATTTATTGGTCGTTGGCGACTGCATTCATCTGCTCTTTATGGATGCCCACCACATTGGCCATTGAACCGGTACTGTTTGAAACAGCGGTGGCGCCCATGTGACATTCACCATTAAACGAAGCAGTGGCATCAACCTGCAGCTGACCCGCAAATAAATTGCCATTTACTTCGCAGTTATTTTTTAAATAAAGCAATTCTGCAACACGAACATTTCCGTTGATCTGTCCGAGTACATCAGCCTGCTGTGCAATTACATCGCCGGTAATGATACCGCTTGCACCAACCAGTACTTTAGAAGATGTAGTGAGATTTCCGATCAAGGTACCATCTACCCTGATATCGCCTTTGCTTTCAATGTTGCCATGAATTTCGGTACCGCCTGCAATAATAGTGGCCATACCTGTGGTTGTTGTTTCTTTCCCGGAGGAATTGGATTTGCTGTTGAACATATAGGATCGGTTTATTGAGTTGACTTTTCTACTTCAGGTATTTTCAGGGTAGC
>JBEBHT010000450.1:0-3211 GCA_040081135.1 Lacibacter sp.
AAGTACTCGAAGCGTTGGAAAGTGTTGACCTCGCAGATTCAATTGACAAGATGCCTTCACAACTTTCGGGTGGTATGCGGAAAAGAATCAGCCTGGCACGAACCATTGCAGTTGATCCCATGATCATGCTGTACGATGAACCAACAACCGGTCTCGATCCTGTTACATCCGATGAAATCAGCGAACTGATTAACCGTGTACAGAAAAAATATAAAACATCATCCATCATTATTACCCATGATATTAAATGTGCGCTGCAAACAGCCAACAGGATGATGATGATCAAAGATGGAGAAGTGTACAAAGAAGGAAAAAAGGAAGAATTTGAACAGTCAGATGATCCGTTGCTTCAATCTTTTTTCCATTAAACAGCTATTCGCCTATACCATTGAAGCAATTATTTTTTTGAACAATACTCATTTTATAAATCGTATATAAAACACATTTATGACAACGCATTCACAAAACTTTAAAGTCAGACTGGGTCTGTTTGTAGCAGGCGGACTGGCATTATTTATTGCCGCCGTATTTATTATTGGCAAACAGAAGAACCTGTTTGATCCTGTATTTAAACTTACATCAACCTTTAACAATGTAAGCGGGCTGCAGGTAGGAAATAATATCCGTTTTGCCGGTATTACTGTTGGCACTGTTGACAATATTGTTATCATCAACGATTCAACGGTAAGAGTGGATATGCTGCTCAGAAAAACAGTGCAGAAGTTCATTCGCACAGATTGTGAAGTAGCCATTGGATCAGAAGGAATTATCGGGGATCGCCTGGTTGTTATTTCACAGGGAACTGCAGAAGCTCCACTGGTAAAAGAAGGACAGGCGCTTGTATCAACAGAGCCTGTTGAAACAGATGCCATCATGGCCAGCTTACAGGTAACAGCCGGTAATGCCGAAATTATTACAGAGCAGCTTGCAGAAATCACCGTGAAAATCAACAGCGGTAAAGGAACATTGGGAAGGTTGATATCGGATCCAACCATTGCCAACAACCTCAGCCAGTCAATGACGAATATTAAAGAAAGCAGCGAAGGGTTAAGTGAAAATATGGAAGCCGCTAAAGACAACTTCCTGTTGAGAGGATATTACAAACGAAAAGCAAAAGCAGCGGAGAAGAAGGCTGCTGATAAGAAAGCAGCTGAACAAAAAGCGGCTGAACAGAAAGAAAAGAAGAAGCAGTAAAACCAACACATCGCTTAAAGCAACTTTATATAAATATCAACGGATGATATTCATAAGCTGAAACTGTATACTCAAATACAGATAAGTATACCTGGTACGTGTATACACTTAATTACCTCTGCTGAACATGTGAACTATGTAAGTCTTACTCAAAATTGTGTAAGGCTTTAGAGTTGCAAAGAAGTCAACTTCGCTATGTGAAAATTCTTTCACATCTGACCCGCCATTTACGGGATAAAAAATATTGAATGAAAACTAATTTACATTTAACGACATTGCTGCTTATAACAGCTTTTGTATTTGCCAGTTGCGAGAAAGACACGTTTGTCGAAAAAGTGGGTGTATGCCCTGTGGTAATATCAAATACACCGGCAAATGGAGCAACAGGCGTACCTCTTAACCAGGTTTTTACTGCAACCTTTAATGAGGAAATGAATCCTCAAACAATCAACAGTACATCATTTACATTAATGGGTGCAGCACCGGTAGCAGGCACAGTTACCTACAGCGGAACAACTGCAACTTTTACCCCTTCAAGTCCTCTTACAGCAAATACAACTTATACTGCAAGAGTTTCTACATTGGCAAAAGATTTAATGGGCAATGCATTACAGGCTGATTATACATGGACATTCAGCACTGGTTTAACTGTTTCACCAATGGTTATTACAACTGACCCGATCAGCAATGCAACAGGAGTTGTGCTGAATAAACTGGTGAAAGCAACCTTCAGTGTACCAATGAATCCACTGAGTATTACTGCACAAACCTATACTTTAAAACAAGGTACTACACCTGTTGCAGGAACCGTTTCTTACAGTGGTTCAACAGCAACATTCACTCCCACAGCAGCATTACTGCCGAACACCATTTATACTGCCACCATCACCATTGGTGCAGCAAATGTTGCAGGTACTACACTTGCTAATAATTACGTATGGACGTTTACTACCGGTACTCTTAATGGCCCGACAGTAATTTCAACAGATCCAGTAAATAATGCAACAGGAGTTGTTGTGAATAAACTCATTACAGCAACTTTCAGCGTACCGATGGATGCATTAACCATTACAACAACAACCTTTACAGTTAAGCAGGGCACAACATCAGTAGCAGGAACAGTAACTTATTCTGGTTCTGTTGCAACCTTCACTCCTGCTGCACCGCTTTTATTAAATACAGTTTATACAGCAACAATTACCAGCGGAGCGAAGAATGTTGCAGGTACAGCGCTTGCAAATGATTATATATGGTCTTTCACAACAGAAATAGCTCTGTCTCCATCAGTGATTTTAACTGATCCTTTAAACAATGCCACAGGAGTACCAGTGAATAAAATCATTAAAGCAACCTTCAGCGTACCGATGGATGCACTAACCATTACTGCAACAACCTTTACAGTAAAGCAGGGCACAACATCAGTAGCAGGAACAGTAACCTATTCAGGTTCTGTTGCAACCTTCACACCTGCTGCACCGCTGTTATTAAATACAGTTTATACGGCTACCATTACTAACGGTGCGAAGAATGTTGCAGGTACAGCGCTTGCAAGTAATTATGTGTGGACTTTCACAACAGAAACAGTTCTGTCTCCTTCAGTGATCTTAACCGATCCGTTAAATAATGCAACAGGAGTGCCGCTGAATAAAATTATCACAGCAACTTTCAGCGTACCGATGGATGCATTAACAATAACAGGAACAACCTTTACAGTTAAGCAGGGCACAACATCAATTACAGGAGCTGTAACCTACGCAGGTTCTACAGCAACCTTTACACCTGCTGCGCCTCTTCTTACAAACATGACCTATACTGCTACTGTAACAACTGGAGCAAAAAATGTTGCAGGAACTCCAATAGCAAGTAACTATGTGTGGAATTTCACTACAGCAATTATATCAAGTGTTGTTGGTGTTGATCTTAAAACAGTTGGCCGTTTCGGTATCATTGCAGGAGTTGGTGTAAGTAACAATGCAGGCTTCAGCGAAATTCATGATATGGATGTTGGTATCAGCCC
>JBEBHT010000451.1:0-3210 GCA_040081135.1 Lacibacter sp.
TCTGATGGGGTCTTATATTCAAGTACTATTTATTTCTTTGGCTCCTCAGTTGATTTCGGATCAAAATAAGCTTTGCTGTAATTCACATTCATCAGATCGTAACGTTTAAACTGAACAAGCAAACGTTTTTCAAAATCAGTCCAGTCCCTGCTTTCTTTACTGCTCCATAATATTTCACTTAAGGCAGAAATTCTTGGGAAGAGCATGTATTCAATTTTCTTTGTGTTGGGAATATATTCTGTCCACAAGTTTGCCTGGGCACCTCTTACGAATTTTGCTTCATCTGCTGTTAATTCTTTTGGTACCGGTTCATAGCTGTACACTTTCTGAATGGGTGTATATCCTCCAATGGTAACAGAGTCTTCATTGTATGTCTGTCTATGATCAAAATAGACATGACTGCCTGGTGTCATTAAAACATAATGGCTTTGCTTTGCTGCCGCAATACCGCCTGCTTCACCACGCCAGCTCATCACCTGTGCATTGGGAGCCAAACCTCCTTCGAGAATTTCATCCCAGCCGATTAATGTTTTGCCTTTACTGTTGAGATATTTTTCCATGCGCTGTACAAAATAACTCTGCAGTTCATGTTCATCCTTCAGTTTCAGGTCCTTCATTCTTTTCTGGCAGGATGGACATTGTTTCCAGTGTGTTTTCGGACATTCATCTCCACCAATATGAACATACTTCGAAGGGAACAACTCAATCACTTCATCTAATACATTTTCTAAAAATTTAAAGGTAGAATCTTTGCCTGCGCAGAATACATCATCAAATACACCCCATGTTTCCTGTACTAATTTCACACGGCCTTTCTGTTGTTCTTCCACACTTTTTAATGAAACCATGAAAGAAGGAATATTGGTTGGTCTGTTGGGAAAACAACTCAGCCATGGATAAGCAGCAATGGCAGCACTGCTGTGACCGGGCATTTCAATTTCAGGAATTACTTCAATGAAACGTTCTTTAGCATATTGTACAACATCTTTAATTTCTTCCTGTGTATAAAAACCCTGTAAAGGTTGGTTGTTGTTTCCTTTTCCGGGATAACGACCAATGATTGTTCCATTTCTTTTTCCTCCAACAGAAGTGAGCAACGGATATTTTTTGATTTCAATGCGCCAGCCCTGGTCTTCTGTTAAATGCCAGTGAAAAACATTCATTTTATGATAGGCCAGGAAATCAATGTAGCGTTTTACATAAGAGGCAGGGAAGAAATGGCGACCCACATCGAGGTGCATGCCACGGTATTGAAAACGTGGTTCATCCTGTATTTCCAATGTAGGAATTTTAAATTGCTTACTGCTGATTGATTTTTCATCAACAGCCAGCAACTGTATCAGCGATTGCATTCCGTTAAACGTACCGGAATATGTATCGCCTGAAACAGTAACACCTTTTGATGTAACAGTGAGATCATATTTCCCTTCTGTTCCGGGTGCAATGAATTTCTTTGTAGAGAAGCGGATGAAATTCTTTGTCGAAGATTTAACTGTCTTTAACTGGAAACCATAAAAGGATTGAAGATGCTGATTAAGAAAGGAAGCTGTTGCGTTTTCTCCATCATCACCAAGTACAATCACAGTTGCAGGTGTAATGGTGAAACTGCCTTTTTTCAACTCAAGCATTTTTGGTTTTGGAATGATATTTACTTCCTGTGCTTTTATTGAAGCTGCAAAGAAGAATAAGAAAGCCAGTAATTGTAGTTTCATGTGAGTGCTTTATGTTGTTGAATTATTTTAATACGGGTAAAATAATATTCGATGCATTTTTTGCATCGTGCCAGATTTTAATGGTTGCTTTTTGGTAATCGCTTTCAGCAGCTTCATAAATGTTCACAAACTTCTGCGGATTACGGTCAACCAAAGGAAACCAGCTGCTCTGAATCTGGATCATGATGCGATGACCTTTCTGAAATGTATGTGCCACATCAGGTAATTCAAATTTTACTTTCTCAATTTTATTTGGAGTGAATGGGGCAGGTGTTTCAAAACTATTCCTGAATTTTCCACGCATTACTTCACCACGTACAAGCATCTGGTAATCGCCCATTGGATAATTACCTCCACCTTGCCTGCCCATTCCGAGCCTGTCGCCGGGATAGGTAAAGTCACTTGGAAAAACATCAATCAGCTTTACAACAAAATCAGCATCGGTTGTTGAAATGCTTGCAAGGAGATCAGCTATTACTGTTCCTGCAAGTGTTACATTATCTGTTAATACATCCGTTTGAAAAGAAAGTACATCAGTTCTTCTGTTGGCAAAACGCTGGTCATCGGTCATGTAAGCAACTGTACGGCTGAAGTGCACATCTTCTGTATAAGGAACAGGTTTGGATGGATCGCTCACATATTCACTGAAACTTTTTGCAGTTGCAGATTTGTTCCAGTTCAGTTTTCCGTTTTCCTGTAAATAGATGGCGGTGTTTTGAACATTAGCAGCAGGCCATTGTGTGAAGTTTCTCCATCTGTTTTCACCGGTAAAGAAGATGGTTGCTTCAGCTAAATCGTCAACGTTTGCTTTCCCTTCCAAATGATGCATGAAGAAAGGTATTTCAATTTCATTCTGATAGTAAGCTGATGTATTGCTGCCAAATTTTGCATTACCCATACTTGAGCCATCTGTGCTGGCCCATTGTCCATGATACCAGGGGCCCATCACAATGCGGTTATTGTTTTTTGCTTTCTTTTCAATGGCCTCATATGTGCGCCATGCACCAAAACAATCTTCTGCATCAAACAAACCACCAACTACCAGTGTAGCAGTATGATTGGGAATATTGTTGACAAAGTTCCGTGGATTTCTTGCTTTCCACCAGTCATCATAAGTTGGGTGTTTGTACATGTCATGCCAGAAAGCAATACTGTCGCCAATTAAGGTCGCAAGGTTTTTTGTAGTGCCGGCTTCTAAATAAAACTTGTACGCATCTTTTGTTGGAAATTGAAAACCCGGTGAGCCCGCAGTTGTAGGCTTGGGTCTTGGCTTTCCGAAAGAAGAATAAAAAGAAAATCCATCCATTTGAAAGAATGCACCATTGTGATGAAAATCATCGCCCATAAACCAATCTGTTACCGGAGCCTGCGGACTAACGGCAACCAGTGACGGATGATTACTCATTGCTGCCATAGTAGAATAGAAACCGGGATAAGAGATGCCGAAGATGCCTACTTTCTTATTGTTAGAGGGCAGATTTTTTGTCAGCCAGTCAAT
>JBEBHT010000069.1:0-13713 GCA_040081135.1 Lacibacter sp.
CCATTCATCTGTTCTAAATGGCACAGCAGGAAACCCCCGTCCGACCGAGCCATCCGGGCGGGCTTCTTTGTTAAACAGGTTGCACTCACTTGCATCGCCAACCCATCCAAAATGAACAGCAACCGGATTTTCTACCTTATCACTGAATAGCAGTACTGTGTTGCCTTTTATGAAAGCCTTGGCATAATGAAATACTTTGTCCTTTCCTGCAATTTCAAAACCTTTGATATAGCCATATTTATCAGGCGTAAATAAACCTGTACCAATATTGTTAAATGAAAGAATGATTTGATTGCCGTTTACTTCCATTGATTTATACATAGGGCCATTACAAACCATTTCCTTTTTATAAATATTATTTAATGCAAGAGCAGATAACCTCTTGCCAACGTCCTGTTTATTAGTTGGATGAATATCAAACGGGTTACCAATATCAGTGGTAACACACATGCCTGTGTTTGGTATGGATAAAGCCATTGTTTGAGCTTCTCTTAACTCTGCCCAGCCACAACCTTCATTACTGTTGCCAGGATTATTAAATGTTGCCAATTGCACAAAATAAAATGGCATAGCTTGATTATTCCATTTTTGTCTCCAGTCGTTTATGAGTAAGGGAAAAGCTTTTCTATATTGATATGAGCGTCCGGCATTTGATTCTCCCTGGTACCATAATACTCCCTGAAAAGCAAAAGGGATTAAAGGATGTATCATGGCATTGTAACAAAGCGAAGGAAGCGAATTCTCGTTCGTAGCTTTTTTAATAGACTCTACCTGAAATTTCCATTCGCCGCTTAAAGAAATAACAGTACTGCCCAAATTTAATTTTACATCTGCAGCATCGCCATAAATTCCACCGCCACCGCCATTGTCAACCACCCTTACAGCAATTACATTTTTCCCTTCTTTTAATACACCTGCAGGAATGATGTATTTTCTTTTTGCGTCATATTGATTAGTGCTCCCTACTTTTACTCCGTTTACATAGGTAATATCATTATCATCAATTTTTGCTAACTCTAAGCTTGCCTCTTTATTAAGATCAACAGCTGATAAAACAATTGTTTTTCTTAACCAAACCACACCATCCAGTTCGCCTATACTTTGTTGTTCCCATAACTGCGGCTGCATTAGTACCGGCCAGTGTGAATCATCAAACGATACCTGATTGAATAAGGCAGTATTCAGGTCTTTCAGCTTTGTACCCTGTAATGTTTCAATTCTTACTTCGCTTGCCTTTACTTTTAATTTAGAAAGAGAATCCAGGTTAATTCTTGGCATGCCTGCAATCATTTCTTTAAACTCATCGCTGCTTTCAAATCCTTCACGGCTTATCCAGGTTTCAATATTCGTTCCTCCCCAGGAAGAATTAATTAATCCAACAGGAATTTTGAGTTCGTTATAAATGTTCTTTGCAAAAAAATATCCAATGCCCGAAAAAGCTCCCACTGTTGTTGAATCACAAACTTCCCAATAGCCGGGAGTAAGATCAGGTTGTGGCAAAGAGCTGATGGTATGTGAAATTTTAATATGGCGAATGAATGGATAATTGGCGGATGCTATTTCCTTTTTTGCATTGTTTGATTGACCAACCGTCCATTCCATATTGGATTGCCCACTGCAAAGCCATACTTCGCCAACCAGTACATTTTTTATTTGAATACTATTTTTCCCTTTTATAATAAGATCATAAGGGCCTCCGGCATTTTCTATATCAAGCCTTAGCATCCACTTTCCATTTTTATCAGCTTTAACAGTCTTAACCTGCTTATTAAACCGCACTTCAATTTTTTCTCCGGCATCTGCCCAACCCCATACAGGAATTAAAACATTTCTTTGCAACACCATATTGTCAGAAAAAATTCCCGGCATAGTAACTTTTGCCTGAAGGGGAAAATAAATACTAAAAAAAACAACAAGCAATAAACAGCATTTCTTAACCACCATTGTATTTGATTATTTCGTTTGAAAAACTCTAATATAGTCGATCTCCATTGTATCCATAGAAAAAAGCGGGTCTACTTTCCCTCCAAAATTTCCGCCAATAGCAACGTTTAACAGGATAAAAAAAGGATGATTAAATGGCACACTATCGCTGTTGACCACAGTATGATATAATACATCATCAATATAAAATTTCAATTCAGTTGCACTCCATTCTACTGCATAGTTGTGAAAAGCAGTGGTAGCAGTTGGAATGATCATTGTTTTTCCATTTGCATTACCGCCTGAATGACCGGGATAGTGCAAGGTTCCAAAAACTTTATTTAGTTCCATACCCCTGTGTTCCATAATATCAATTTCACCACAGGCTGGCCAACCAGCCTTGTCGATATTGTTTCCCAACATCCAAATTGCAGGCCATGTACCTACTGAAGCCGGGATCTTTGCCCTCGCTTCAATTCTGCCGTATTTAAACTCTGCTATATTTTTTGAAAGCAATCTTACAGAAATATATTCCCTGTTTTCTTTTTTCTGCTTACGGACAATAATTTTCAAATGCCCGTTTTCTACTATTGCAGTAGAAGTATCCTTTACAGTATAATACTGCAATTCGTTATTACCCCATCCATGTCCGCCCACATCATAGTTCCATTTACTGCTATCGGGTAATCCATGGTAGTTAAATTCATCAGCCCAAATAAGTTGGGTATACTTTGTTTGAGATAAAACATTTGTTTGTATAAACACAATACAGATGAAACCAAGCAGCTGTATTAAATTTTTTCGATTACTTCTCATAGTACTGATTTTTAAGGAACTAAAAAGTCTGCTTTTTGCAGATTTTAAAAAGTGGAGGTATTAACTTAAATAAGAATATACGATCCACTATTTTTTGCTTGCGTATAAAGCTAACTGCTATATGAAAGAATTTTATGTATGATCTGCATTCGAACCCTGTTTTTAAAATAAAAGGAGAAGTAATTACTTCTCCTTTTATACTTTTCATTCAACGCTGCATTTCTAAGAAGTTGTCGAATAATGCAATTGTGATATTATTCTTATTGTAACCACCATGGGGTTTTATTAACGTCATCAGTTCCACCAAACTGTTCATCAACTGCCTTCTTATAGTTTACAGGATTTTTGGTTACCTCATCAGTGGGGTACATGTTGCGTTTAGGAACCTGTGTTGGTGCTCCGGAATTTAAAGTAGTAGCTGGATCAAGCGGAAATACAGGGTATCCTGTACGTTGAAAAGTTCTGAACGACATTCCACCGCCCTGGAAAAAATCTATAAAATACCTTTGCATCCATACCTGCTGTAAGCGTTCTGTTTTAGTTCCACCTGTTTTATAAGCAGCTTCACCTGTAAAATAAGTATCAATGTAGTTTTGAGTAATGGCCATTCCATGAAGGTTTGACTGTATTACAGTTGGTAAAGTTCTGTAATAATCAAGCATGGCTCTTACACCATTTTCGTAGTAGGTCTGTGCACTGCCCGTTACCCAACCTTCTTCAATAGCTTCTGCTATAATGAAACATTGCTCAGCATAGGTAAAGTAAATATAAGGATCTCCAATTCTGGATGCTGATGATGCGTACCGCTTGTTCAGTAAAGAATACTTTCCTGCTGCCCTGTTAAGATCGAGCAGGTTGGGAGATAATTCTGATGGTGCGCCTTCGTAAGCAGCAAAATCATTTTCCAGTAAACCGCCGGTAATTTTGTAGGCTGCCGGTTCTCCAAAATAAAACAACCTGCGATCATTCACATTTTTTAACGCATCAACCATCAGTTTCGACATTGCCAAATTAACCCTCATGCCTTCTCCGTTATAAAAAGGATAAGTTGCATTTGTATTATCAAGATAGGCTAACTGAAAGTTATCAGCATTGCCTGTCATTAAATTTCCGGATGTAACTATTTCTGCAAACCGTGTTTTTTGTGCCGCAGTAATTTTTTTACTGATGGTGTTTAACACTCGTAACTGCATAGCATTACAAAGCCTGCGCCACTTTGCAGCATTTCCACCCAGCATAATATCACCAGTGAAATTAACACCTACGGCAAATTTTGCTTCAGCTGCTTTCAGGTCATTTAATACAGCAACGAATACATCTGCCTGCTTATCGTACTTAGGCTGTGTTATTCCTTCTTCTGCTTTACCTGCTTCTGAATAAGGGATATCTCCCATATCTAATGTTGTGGTAAAACCATAATATGCTTTCAGAAACAATCTCAATCCTTCATAAGAGGGTTTCATCGGGCTTCCTTCTGCAAAATCAACCATTCTATTAAGCATGGTTATATTCTGTGCCCCGCCAAATCCCCCGTAAGGCCAATAAGAAGAATAGTACTGGTAAGGATTCGGATTGTTTTGAAGGTTTGTACAATGCTTACTCCATAACTGTGCCGTACCCCAATCTGTTGGGTTGGGATTCCAGAACCGGTAGGTACTTCTCAACACCGATGTTGCAAGCAAATCGGGTGAAACAGAGGTAGGTACATCCGGGTTGGTATTTAATTGATCAAACTTTTTACATGAACTTGCAATAGTAAAAGAAATTGTTGCAAGCAGTATATAATGTATTTTTTTCATTGCTGCAGTTTTTAGAAAGTGAAATTAATTTTGAAGCCGAGATACCTTGTGGATGGATCTGTAAAATCTTCATTACCGCCATCAGGATCAGAATATTTAAACTGCTTTGCTTTCAGCAATACATTTTGCCCGATTAAACTGATTGAAGCTGCTTTTGCAACTTTATGCAACAGTTTAGTTGGCACATTGTACGATAAAGAAATTTCACGCAATTTGAAAAAAGTTCTGGAATAAGTATCTGCCTTACTTCCATTACCACCCCATGCACTGCTGTTGTGCAAATCAACCATATATTGTTTGTAGGTAGTTTTTACATCATTAACTGCAAAAACACGGGTGTCAGTTAAGATGTTGCCATTCGCATCATATGTAACCGTTCCTCCTGGTAAAACTTTTGCACCCTGGCCAAGGTAGTTACTGGAACCCGGTGTAGCAACGTCTAATGCTCTTTCTGGTGAAACTGAATTTGGATGAACCCCTGCCTGCCACATATAACTTTCTGTTCTTGTGTTGGCAAGTCCGCCATTTACACCATCAAAAGACAGGAAGAAACTGAAATTCTTATACCTTAAATTGGCATTTGTACCCCAGATAAATTTTGGATCGTAGTAGCCGAATAATACATCATATCCATGAACGATTGGTCTTCCGCTGCCATTTAGAATAAGACTTCCTGAAAGCTCACCCTTACCGGCAGGTACACGCTGAAAATCTCTGCTGATAAAATGATCAGCACGCTCACCCACTTTTACCCAAGGTTTTTTAACTGAATACACAGGATCTAACTTGGTATAATAACTCGCATAAGTTGACCAGTTAATACCTAAATCCAATTGCCAGTCTTTATTTCTAACAGGAGTACCGTTGAGAATTACCTCCCAGCCACGCCTTGTTATTTCTTCACCAAAATTAGTAACAAGGCCACTGTATCCGGAAGCGCCTGTTAATCCTACTGTTGTTATACGATCGAATACTCTTTTTGTATAGTGTGAAACATCAAGCATTATTCGGTTTTTCAGGAACATTGCCTGTAAACCCTGCTCATAAGTTTCTGAACTTGTAGGTGCAATAGTTGGTGAATATAAATTACCGGGAACTCCTGCACCATTCAATGTGCCCCAGGTAGCAGCACTGATAGAATAACTGCTGTTTATTTCATAAATAGAAGCAGGTCTTTTTGACAATGTCCAGGAGCCTCTCAGTTTCAATAAATCAAGCCAGTTTTTTGTTTGTGGCAACAATTCTGAAACAATAAAACTTCCTGCAACTGATGGATAAAAATAAGAACGTTGAGATTTTGCTAATGTAGAACTCCAGTCGTTACGGCCGGTTGCTTCTACAAATACCATCTTGTTCCAGGAAACAGCTGCACGGCCAAAAACAGAATTCACCTGTTGTGCGTATGTAGATTGTGATACCTGGGCAGGGTTAATAGATGCTTTGATAGAGAAAAAACCAGGAACAGAAATACCTCCTTCAGTTCTTGCGTTCATATTATCATCACGCCTGAAGAAAACTGTTCCACCGGCAAGATATTCAACAGTAAATTTGTTGAATTTTCGATCGCCTGTCAGCATCAAATCGGTATTGTTACTAAACCCATTACTTACTCCTATATTATACTGACCTTTTCTTCCGCCATTCCAACCGCTGTATTGAGCACCGGGGTATTCTGTATTACCGGAAGAAAGATAAGAGCCCCATGAACCCCTTAGCTGTCCTGATTCCTTGTAGAAATCAACACCTGACCGAAGAGTGGCTTTTAACCAGTTTGTTAATTGATAACTCATGGTTAAATCAGCATTAAAAATGTCACGGGAAATTTCATTTGTTTTTTCGTAGCGGTCGAAATAAGGATTGTTTATAGAACCGCCTGAATAATTATCAATTGTACCGCCGGCTACCAATCCATAATGGTTGTTTTGAATTTCACCCGGCTTAATCCAGTAATTATTCTTGTAGAGACTCAGATCCCAATCAGAAGGTGACCAGATCAAAATACTGTACATCGGATCATAAGAGGTATAACCGTTGGACCCGATATTTTTAGAGGCTTTTTTGGCATAAGATAAATTCGTACTCATTTTAAACTTCTCCAGGTTAAGATCAGCTCCAAATGAGTAGGTATATTTTTGCAGCCTGGCATTCGGATAGCGGCCTTTATTTTCCACCCAGTTAAATGAATTCCTGAGTGAAAGATTGTCCTTACGATAACCAATATTTAAATTATTGTTGGTTACATAACCCTGTTCCAAAAAGTTTTTGAAATTGTCTTTACCAACTGGCAGGTAGGGCCTTACTGTAAACGTCTTCGTAATCGGATCCCATTGATTTTGCATGGATCCATCCATTTTTGCACCCCACGACTGATCAGAGTTGAGGGCATAAATACCACTGCCTCCACGACCATATACAGATTGCTTCTCTGGAATAGCCAGGAAACCTGCAGTAAACATCGTATTAGTTGTAAAGTCTACAGTTGTTCCTGTTTTATTCGTACTGCCATTTTTGGTGGTAACCAAAATAGCACCGTTTGCACCACGAAAACCGTACAAAGCCGAAGCAGTTGCACCTTTCAAAACACTGATTGACTCAATGTCTTCTGAAGAGATATCGGCCAATGTTTTATTTTGATAAGCAATCCCATCAATTACTAATAAAGCGTTCTCTCCACGAACTGTAACAACGGGAACAGCAGCGAAATCCTGTGAGTTTCTAACCAATACACCTGCTACCTTACCGGTAAGAGAAGTAGCAACATCAAGGCCTGAAACTCTTTGTATGCTTTCTCCTGAAACTTTTTGAACAGCATAACCAAGGGCTTTTTCTTCCCTTTTTATACCGAGTGCAGTAACGACTACATCTTTTATTTCCTGGTAAGTATCTACCAGTACAATATTGTACTCCAGTTTATTCTCAATCACTTTTACTGATTGGGAAGCCTTTCCAATATATGAAAAACGAAGTACATCATTTTTTTCTGCCGAGATGGTAAAGTATCCGTTTCCGTCTGTTACTGTGCCGCTTTTTGTACGTTCATTAATAACACTTACACCCATAACAGGTACACCTTTATCATCAGTGATTCTTCCTTTTACATCAAAGGCAGTTACAATTGGTATTGGAGGTATAATTACTTCAGGCGCTGCAATCTTTCTCTTTACAATGATTGTTTTTTCTGAAATATTATAGGTTAACAGCTGATCTTTAAAACAAAGATCAAGCACTTCTTCAATGCTTGCTTTTTTTACATTAACAGATACATTTTTTGTTTTGTATAAAACTTCATCTGCATACAAAAAGTTATAGCCGGTCTGATTCCGGATTTCTTCAAATACTCTTTGCAGTGAAATGTTGTTTTCTTTTAAGCTCACTTTCTGGGAGTAGCTTCTGGCACTAACCTGGAGACAGGCAGCGATTATTAAAACTGTGGCAAGTTTCATAATCCGAATCGTTTTGGTTAAAAATCCCCCTTCCTTAAAGTTGGATTTAAAAAGAGCAGTTAAATACATAAATTTGTATTAATTGGGTTGAATAATAAGCAGTTCCTGAAACAGATTTTGTTTATTACAAGACTCAAATCTTCGCCGGGTTTCGCTGCAAACGGAATCCGGTTTTTATTTGGTCCTGCATTCCTTTTCAGCCATCCTTGCCAAAAGGGAATAAAAAGCTGAGATTGACCATTTTCATGATTACACTTTTTATGGTGAAACAATTATTTTTTTACCGTCAATTTTAAAATGTACTTCTTCGGTTAAGGCTATTTTTTCAAATACGCTTGCTACGTTTTCATTCCTGGTGAGCTGACCGGTAAAATGCAGGTTTACATTTCCCCTGTATTCAACATCAACATCGTACCACCTGGAAATTTGCCGCATGATTGACTTTACATCGGTGCTGTTAAAAATAAAGAGGCCGTTTTTCCATGCAATTGCTTCTTCTGTATCTGCATCACTTGTTACATTAATCCGGCCTGCTTTATTAATACCTGCCTGCTGACTTGGTTTTAAAAATTTAGCCGTTTGATTATTACCAAGAGCAGGAACAGATATTTTCACTGAGCCTTCAAGCAGAGTGGTTTTGATGGTTGTTTCATCATCATAGGAATTAACATTAAAATGAGTGCCCAGTACTTCAATTTCTGATGAACTTGCCTTTACTTTAAATGGCATTGTTTTGTTTTTTGCCACTTCAAAGTAGGCTTCACCTGTTATTTCTACTTTTCGTTCCTTTCCTGTGAATACAACAGGGAACCTGATGGAAGAAGCTGCATTCAACCAAACCTTTGTTCCATCAGATAATGTAACCTGGTACTGGCCGCCACGGGGTGTTGAGATGGTATTAAAAAATGCTTCATCTTTTTCAGTGATCATTTTTCCATTTACTGAGTATGCCAGTAAACCATTGTCTAACTTCTGAACTTTAATATTTCCCTGTTGGCTGAGCGTTCCATTAGCGGCACTGTCTAATATAATTGTTGAGCCATCTGCAAGCACTAGCAGTGCTTTATTACTTCCCGGCTTTATATCACTTGTATACCTGGTATCAGGTCTATTGATTTTTGCAATTTCTTTCTTCGCAGGTTTTGAAGAAATCATCATATATGTTCCGATGGAGAACAGAAGAAGCCCAATGGCTGCGGCTGCAGGTATTCGCCATCTGCGGCGGCGGTTTATTTCTCCATGTTCATTGCGGATTGTTTCGAGCAAACGGCTTTTGATCCGCTCAGCCAGCTGTTGCTCGGTTTCGGCACCGGTAAATTCAAGTTCCTCGTCATTAAATGAATGATACCACTCATTTAGCTGACTTTGCTCGTCTGCTGTGATTCTGCCGCTTTGATACTTTTCAATCAGCACCAATATGTTTTCTGAAATTTGCATAATATATTAAGTAAGTGTATGAACACAGGCAGAGCACCTATGCACAGTTAAAAAATATTTTCCTGCTTAGAAAAGAGAGCTGGAGAGTATAATCAGAAGGGAATTAAGAAACATTCTGGTAACCAGTTTTAACTGCTTCAGTGCCTTGTTTAACTGGTTTTCAACGGTTTTGGGAGATAGATGTAATGTTTCTGCAATTTGGCGTACAGGCATTCCTTCGTTGCGGCTGTAATTAAAGATCAGCCTGCATTTTTCAGGCAGCTTTTCAACTTCTATCTTAACAATTTCCATTAATCGTTTATAATGAAGCGAAGCTTCAACTGGAAGTTCGAATATGGGTGTTTGCTGAAATGCGTTACTGTATTTCCGTTCTCTGACTTTTACTTTAATTTTTGCCAACACCATATACTTCGTTGCGGTGGCTAAGTAATTTTCAAGCGATTCAATTTGATTTTTTTCTCTGTTTACCCAGAGACTGGCAAACACATCATGTACAATATCTTCGGCTGACTGGGCTTCACTTAACCTGTTATAGGCAATGGCGAATAATTTTTTCCAATAACGGTTATATAACTCAGTAAAAGCAAACTCGTCACTCTCAGCAAGCAGATCTAACAGCATCTGATTATTATATAACTGATACTCTTTCATGATGGCAATCGATATTAAAAGTACTCAAATCTTATAATTTCAGCAAAACAAGAACTAGAAAACCCTGTTTAAAAAACTGATTCCTGTCATATTCATTGAATGATTCATCTTTACAGGTTGCATACATTATCAGTATTCGAAATTGGGTTACCGAAATAAAAAAAGTGATAAAAATCATTTTTGAACCCCTGCAAACAAAAGAATCCGGACATTATCAACCACATTTAAGAAATTTTAGTTTTTGTGGTTGGCCTTCACATCAACCACCTTCGCCTTGGTTCGTGCAACACAAAACAAATCTACATATGCCTTTCCTGTTCGTTAGTCACGAACAGGGGCGTTAGGATCAGTAACAGGACGGAAAAGAAAAATCCAGGAATTTTTTTTTCATATGCAATTCTTTGTTTTGGTAAAAAATCAATTCATTTGAACAATCGTTTGTGTAATTAGGACAATCGTTTGCGCAAATTAAACCATTATTTGCATTTAAAAAATAAAAATTACCCCTTTTTAAAAAACAATAAACGCTTACTAATCTTTAATTTTAAAGGAAAAAATGCTATATTCTTTACAAATAAACCCGCCCCAATGAAGAATAACAGCGTTACGATACAATCAATGGCTCAAAGCCTTGGTGTTTCTGTAACGACTATCTCAAGAGTTTTAAACGGTCTGGGCGAGCAGTTCCGGATCAGCAAAAAAACGATAGAATTAGTTACCGTTACAGCCCATAAATTAAACTACAAACCCAACAATATTGCCAAAGGGCTGCGCTTAAAAAAGTCGTCAACCATCGGGCTTATTGTTCCTGATATAACAAACGCCTGGTTTGCCCAACTGGCAATGGGCATTGAAAAAGAAGCCCGGAAGCATCATTACAATATCTTCTTATGTAATAGTGATGATGATATTAAAATAGAAAAAAAATCTATTGCTTTACTTCAAAGCTGGATGGTTGATGGTATAATTATAGCCCCAATAGGTCTGGAGCCTGAACATCTGATAGACGCAAAAAAAAATGGAACGCCCCTTGTTTTAATTGACAGGATTTTTGAAGGAATGGATTTGCCATATATTTCATCAAATGATTTTGAAGGCGCATTAGAAGCCAACCAATATTTAATTGATAATGGACACAAAAAAATTGTCTGTGTGCAGGGCATTGTGGGCACATCACCAAATAACAAACGTGTAAATGGCTACAAACAGGCATTAAAAAAAAATAAAATCCCTTTTGACCCTTCATTGGTTGTAGGTGATGCTTTTAGTTTTAACAATGGCTATAATTGCGCTAAAAAAATATCTAAGAATCTGGCAAAAACTAAAATTACGGCCATCTTCTCATTGGGAAACCAGATTACATTAGGCATTTTAAAAGCTTTAAAAGAGGAAGGTATAAGAATACCCGAAGACATATCTATTGTGTCTTTTGATGAGCAGGTATATTCAGATTTATTATTTACTCCGCTGTCAACGATTTCGCATATGAACGATAATTTCGGCGATCTATCTATTCAAATGCTGTTGCAACAAATGGGTAAAAGCAAAAAAGCAAAGCCTAAAGATGTAGTACTTAAATCGAAGTTGATTATCAGGGATTCTGTAAAAAAAATAGCTATTCTGTAATTCCAGCATTCGGAGGTACATGAATAAAAGGACAATTTCACTTACTCCTGTTTGCAAACGACTTGTATCAACAACACCGTATATCGCCTACACCTAAGGCTGGTGAAAAACTCATAATGCAATCGTTGCTGATAAAAGCAAGGAAACGTCCCGTATCTGAATGTGATAAAAATTAATTTTGAATCCAGTAAACAAAAAGAGTGCGGTTATTTTACTTCCCGCTTTTAAGGAAATTGGAAAGAATATGATTGAAAATTTCAGGAGTTTCCAGCATGGGAACATGACCGCAATCATCAATCCAGAACAAACTGGATTGCGGTATTAATCTATTAAATTCTTCTGCCGTTTCCGGTGGAGTAACGGCATCCTGCCTTCCCCATACAATACAGCAATCGCATTTGATTGTTGCCAGTTCTTTTTTTAAATTATACTTTATCGTTGATTTGGCAAGACAAAGAATTTTCAGAGCTTTTACCCTGTTGTTCACGGTTTCAAAAATTTCATCAACCAATTCTTTTGTAGCCGTTTCAGGTTTGAAAAAAGTTACTTCTGCTTTCTTTTTGATATAATTATAATCGCCACGCCTTGGGAATGTATCTCCCATTCCATTTTCAAACAAGCCTGAACTGCCAACTAATATTAATGACTTTACATTTTCAGGGTGATTCAAACAATATAGTAAAGCAATATGACCACCCAGTGAATTTCCAACAAGATGTATATTATCCAAATGCAGTGCCTGGATCAACTGGTGTATATAGTCAGACAATGCCCCAACTGAAACATTCAATCCAAGATCATAAATAGGTAACTGCGGTACAATAACCGTATATGATTTCTTAAAATGTGTGATTACTTTGCTGTAATTTTTTACTGAACCAAATAACCCATATAAAAGCACAAGCGGCTCTCCTGTTCCTTCAGCATAATAGAAATACTTCCCAGTAGACCTTTCTGTAAAAGTTTCTTCAGTATCTGTTTTTGTAAGTCTGCTCTTAAGAGTGTCCCCTGTTTGAAGCTTTGTATCCTCAACCATTGTCTATCAAAATTATCGGCTAATATAGGGTTTACCCATCCATAAAATCCTGACGTCGGTTTTTTTAACTTACTGAAAAAGCACAGTATGAAACAGTGAGGTTTTATATCAACCCGTTAAGAAACCGTTAGTTTGAAGCATAAAAAAACCTTGAATTGTTGACTACTTCAAGGTTTCGGTGCAATAGTTTGGTAGTCCCGACAGGAATCGAACCTGTATCTAAAGTTTAGGAAACTTCTATTCTATCCATTGAACTACGGGACCAAAACTGCCATTTCAGAATCTTTTTGCCGGCAGGGCGGCAAAAATAGTTATTTCAATCCTTTCATACATGCAAATTTCAAATCTTCAAATGCAACTTCGTTCATATCCCTACCTTTGCTGCCCGAATATTTCTTTAAAAAAGAGCTGAAAATAAGTACACATGAAGTTTCTGAACATCTACATCCGCTACAGGCTGATCCTTGGAATTGTTTTCTTAATTGCAGCAATTGCAGTTAACTATTATACAGGTTTCTGGCCTTCATTTATTATCTACTTAGTGGCCATTATCAGCATTTTCGGGCATTTCTTTTTCGGTCCGCTCCGCCTTATCCAGGAATATATGGAAGCAGGAGATATGGAAGGTGCTGAAAAGATTCTTAATTCAGTTAAGTTTCCTGCCCTGCTCTTCAAGCCCATCCGTTCTGTTTATTATACTCTTAAGGGGAATATGGCCATGATGAAACAGGATTACGATGGTGCAGAAAAAATGATGAAGAAAGGAATTGACCTGGGCGCAGGTTCTTCCATGATGCAGGGATCAGAAGGAGCCAGTTTATTACAAATGGGCATGCTGGCAATGCAGAAAAACAACTTTAAACAGGCAGAAAGTTATATCCGCCAGGCTCTCCGCAAAGGCTTACCCGATAAAGAAAACCAGGCAGCTGCCAACCTGCAGATGTGCAGTATCATGATGAACAAGCGGGAATTCAGGGCGGCC
>JBEBHT010000452.1:0-3203 GCA_040081135.1 Lacibacter sp.
GAATAGAAAAATCAGGAGATTTTTAGCATAGAACTGCGAAGTCTGGAAACTTCGCAGAGCGAAAAAATCATTATTTTCAATTTGAAATAATAACTATGACCAAAGGAAGATTAGAAGCTTTCAGCGATGGAGTATTAGCCATCATTATCACCATTATGGTATTGGAATTAAAAATTCCGGAGGGTTATACATTTGAAGCATTAAAGCCTCTGCTGCATACATTGGTGAGCTATGTGCTCAGTTTTATTTATATCGGCATTTACTGGAACAATCATCATCATTTATTTCAATCGGTAAAACAGATCAAAGGAAATGTGTTGTGGCATAATATGCACCTGCTTTTCTGGTTGTCGCTAGTACCTTTTGTAACAGGATGGATAGGCGAACAGCAAATGAAAGCATTTCCTGTTGCATTGTATGGTGTTGTGTTGTTTATGGCGGCAATCGCTTATACCTTACTTGTTCGTGCATTGGTAAAAGTGGAAGGAAAGGATTCTGTACTGGCAAAATCAATCGGAAATGATGCGAAAGGTTTTATTTCCCTGCTCTTCTATATGACAGGTATTCTTTTAAGCATCTTTATTCATCCCTGGTTTGGATATGCCTGTTATATTATTGTTGCCATGATCTGGTTTATTCCTGATCTCCGGATTGAACGGAACCTGAAATAGAATACCATACCCCGACTTGAAAGTCGGGGCAAATCAAAAGTCGGGTTAATCTGACTGAAACCGCTTTCTCACACAATAAATTCTATTTTTACACATTCTTATCCTGAAAACCACTGTCTTATCAGAAATTGCATCCTTTTAATAGTTGTTTTGCTTTCTTTCCTGCTGGCACATGCGCAGCAAACACCCCCATTATCCAACCTCCGCACAAAAAAGATCAGCACAAAGAAGAGCCCGGTTAAGATTGATTCGCTGAGTATTGTTCCCAATTCAGTGTTTATTGCAGGCTTAACTAAACAGGATTACAGGATTGATGCGGTGAATGGACAACTTTTCTGGATCAATGCACCATCGCTGGATTCAATCAGCATTACTTACAGGGTATTTCCTTATAAACTGAATGCGCAGGTAAACCGCATGAAGTTTGATGATATCAAAAACAATTTTATGACCAAGCCCATGACCATTGATAACGAAGGCAATGGAAAAGGCATGTTTGATTTTGGCAATGTAAATTATAACGGAAGTTTTGGCCGTGGAATATCATTCGGCAATAACCAGGATGCAGTGGTGAACGGAGTGCTGAACCTGCAGATCAATGGAATGATTGGCGACAGTATGATGCTTTCTGCAGCTTTAACCGATAATAATATTCCCATACAGGCAGAAGGGAATACACAGCAGTTGAATGAATTTGACCGTGTATGGATTCAGCTGAAGAAAAAAGGATGGCAGCTGAATCTTGGAGATATTGATGTAAGAAGAAACGATTCTTATTTTCTCAGTTTCTTTAAACGCATGCAGGGGATTTCGTTTCAGAACGAAAGCAATGTGTTTAAGAATGGAAAGAATTCATCATTGGTAACTGGTGCAATTGCCAAGGGAAAGTTTAACCGGCATGTGTTCCAGGGACTGGAAGGAAACCAGGGACCATACCGTTTGCAGGGACCAAACGGAGAATTGTTTTTTATTGTGCTTGCAGGAACGGAACGTGTTTTCATTGACGGTGAATTAATGCAACGTGGAGAGGATCAGGATTATGTGATCAATTATAATACGGCTGAAATTACGTTTACACCCAAACGGATGATCACAAAGGACAGGCGTATACAGGTGGAGTTTGAATATGCCGACAGAAATTTTCTCAACTCACAGTTTATAGTTGGCAATGAATTAAAAGTGAATGAAAAGTTCACTGTCCGGGTGAATGCTTTTTCCAATTCTGATTCAAAGAATACTTCCGTGAACCAGGTGCTGAATACAGAACAAAAACAATTTTTATTTGATGTGGGTGATAAAGTGGAAACTGCTTTATATCCATCCATAACGAGAGATACGTTTGCAACAGACCGGATTGTTTACCGCATGGTAGATTCTGTTGTGAACAGTATTACTTATGATTCCGTTCTGGTGTATACAACAACCGATCAGCCACAGGTATTCAGTGCAGGATTTATTGATGTGGGTGAAGGCAATGGTGATTATGTGCAGGAAGTATCCGGCGCCAATGGAAGAACCTTTAAATGGGTTGCTCCGGAAAATGGAATCAGGAAAGGAAGATTTGCTCCGGCAGTTCGTTTAATTGCACCAAGAACACAACAGATGATAACGGTGGGAGGGGATTACCAGGTAAATAAACATCTTCTGCTGAAATCAGAACTGGCCATCAGCCGGCTCGATGTAAATACATTCTCGGGAAAAGATAAAAATAATGATGAAGGGATTGCCGGACGAATGCTGTTTCAATACAATAATCAATTCAAAGGCAATCCGAAGAAACCCCTTGAGTATAAAGTAACGGGTGGATATGAATTTGTACAGGATCGTTTTCGTGCATTGGAACGTTTGCGTCCTGTTGAATTTACAAGAGAGTGGGGACTGCCCATTTTTCTGCAGCAGGAAAAAGAACAGATCATTAATGCAGGATTAGAATTAAACCGTGGAAGAGAACATAAATTCAGTTATGCCATTCAGAGTTATCAGCGTGGAAGTTTATTTACAGGGTTGAAGAATGTGATTCAACATTCATTTGCACAAAAAGGATGGACATGGAATGGATCGGTGAATTTTGCAACAACCGACAGCGGCAGCAATAAAGGTTTCTTTTTGCGTCCGACTGTTGATTTGAAAAAGCGTTTAGATAAACTCGATCAGATTGAAATTGGCGGGCAATATTATCTTGAACACAGTGAAATCCGAAACCGCAGAACAGATTCGCTGGGCGGGCTTACGTTTATGTGGGATACGTGGACCTTGTTTCTCCGGTCAAAAGAAGCTGCCAATAAATGGGGCGTCAATTTCTTTACACGCAGGGATAAATTGCCATTGGGAAAAAACTTAGAACAGGTTGACAGAAGCTTCAACTACAACGGCTATGTTGAATTGATGAATAATGAACATCACCAGTTTCGTTTGAATGCAACAATCAGAGAATTGAAAGTTTTTAATTCACAGTTAACCGGTCAAAAACCGGAACGTACTATATTAGGCCGTGCTGAATATTTTGTGAATGAATGGAAAGGAATGATGACG